>JAHJYN010000083.1 GCA_018826885.1 Alphaproteobacteria bacterium
AAATGGGGCGTGTCCGCGTCGAACAGCTCGGACATCAGGGCGCGCACCCAGAGCGGGCGCAGCACGTCCTGAAGCCCGGTGCGCTCGAACTGCTCGGACTTCCACGACAGCAGGGCGTCGAGGTCGTCACGGGACCGGCTCTGGTCAAAGTGCAGGGGGCCAAGCTCGGCGAGGCGGTTGGACAGTCGTCGCCAGTTCTTGAACTTCTTGGGGCTGGCGGCGCGCATGGCCTCGAGGTGGGCCTCGGGACCGTCGGGCGTCTCGATGGCAAAAGCGTCCGGCCCGGTGCCGACCGGCGGGAACAGGCCATAGGGATCGACCAGACCGATGTGCCGGAAGGCACCGATGCCCGCCAACGTCAGGGCTTGCGGGCCATCCATACCGGGAGCAGGTCCGGTGATCAGGGCGTGATAGTCGGAAAAGGGGGCACCCAGCGGGCGGGCAAAGCCGCCGGGACGCCGGTGCAGGCCGAGGAAGCCGACGATCTCGTCTCCCCTCCGGTAGGTGACGACCTCGGCATCGTCGCGGACCCGCCCGATGGCGCGGGCGAAGTCCGGCCCCATCAGCGGATTGGCAAAGGCCAGCTGCTGTCCCTGAAAGGCACGCCAGACGTCGGCTTCCCCGTCGGGAAGGTCCGTCGCGGGACGGCGGGTGGCGATGATCTGTGCCATTGCGGGAGGCTTTCAGGGCAAACGGTGGACGCTGGCCCGCCCCCTGCAAGACCCTGACCGAAAGCCGGCTCAGTTCAGAGCGAACAGCCGCTGGTACCGACCGAGCGCGGGCTCGGAGAGGCGCACGCTGATCTCGAGACGACCCTCGGCGTCTTCGGTGCGGGCGGTGATGCGGCCGTGCTCATAGAGCCAGGCGAGGGCTTCACCGTCCTGGGGCTCGAGGGTCAGGTGGATTTCGGGGTCGGTATCGATGCGCGCGGCGATCGCCTGACGCAGGGTTTCCAGCCCCTCACCGGTCAGGGCCGAGACGGCGACGGCGCCCTCGGTCCCGGCACGGGTGACCATGGCGGCCTGCATCTCGCGATCGAGGCGGTCGATCTTGTTCCAGACCTCGAGGGTGCGGACCTGAAGCCTGCCCTCCTCCTCGCCCTCGCCGGGGGTGATGCGCGCCAGAACCTCCTCGACGTCCTTGGCCTCGGCGTCGGTCTCGGGGCTGGAGATGTCGCGGACGTGCAGGATCAGATCGGCCTCGGCGACCTCCTCGAGGGTGGCGCGGAAGCTCTCGACCAGTTCGTGCGGCAGGTCGGAGATGAAGCCCACAGTGTCGGCGATCAGGGCGGAACGGCCCTGCGGCAGGCGGATCATGCGCTGGGTAGGATCGAGGGTGGCGAACAGCAGGTCCTTCGCGACCACCTCGGCCCCGGTCAGGTGGTTGAACAGGGTCGATTTGCCGGCATTGGTGTAGCCGACCAGGGCGACGGTCGGGAATGGCACCTTCTTGCGCTGGGTGCGGTGCAGGCCCCGGGTGCGGCGCACGTCCTGAAGGTCGACCTTGAGCTTGACGATGCGGTCGGCGATCAGGCGGCGGTCCAGCTCGATCTGGGTTTCGCCGGGACCGCCGGTCGAGCCCGTGCCGCCGCGCTGGCGCTCCAGGTGGGTCCAGGTGCGGACGAGGCGCGAGCGTTCATACTCCAGCCGGGCCAGCTCGACCTGCAGCCGGCCCTCGCGGGTGCGGGCGCGCCTGCCGAAGATCTCGAGGATCAGGCCGGTGCGGTCGATGACCTTGGCCTCCCACGACTTTTCCAGATTGCGCTGTTGGACGGGGGTCAGGGCATCGTCGATGACCACCACCTCGGCCTCGGCGGCGCGCACGAGGGCCGCCATTTCGTCAACCTTGCCCGAGCCGAACAGGGTGGCGGGGGTGGTGCGGCGAAGGGCAATGACCTCCTGGCCCCGGACGTCGAGATCCAGCGCCTGGGCCAGGCCCACGGCCTCGTCCAGCCGATCCTGCGGACGGCGCCCCCCCGGCCTGCCGCCCGAGCGGTCAGGGTGGAGCACGAGAGCCCGAACGGGCGGAGCGGTATGGTCAATCAGCGGTGAGGACACGCAGGTTCCGGGCCTTGAATGGACGAAAGCGTCCCGTCCGCGAACGCACGGACAGGACCACAGGCTCCCTCAGAACTCCGGACCGGACGGATCAGTCCTGATCTTCCGGCTCGCGCAGGTCGACCGGAGCCGAGGGCATGATGGTGGAGATGGCGTGCTTGTAGACCAATTGCGACTGGCCATCGCGACGCAGCAGCACGCAGAAATTGTCGAACCAGGTGACGATGCCCTGCAGCTTGACGCCATTGACGAGGAAGATGGTCAGCGGGGTCTTGGTCTTGCGGACCGTGTTGAGGAAGGTGTCCTGAAGGTTCTGACGCTTGTCTTGCGACATGGCAGGTTGATCCTGTTCTTGCTTGTTGTCCGGCAGGGGGAGCTGCCGGAGCCGCGATGTGCCGCGACGATGCGACCTTAGTCACCGCCATGCGCCACGGCAACCGCAACTGCCCTGTCAGACGGCGTTGTCGCGGGCGGCGTCGAGATAGGCTTCGCGCAGGCGGCGGGTCACGGGGCCGGGCTTGCCGGTGCCGATCTTCGTGCCATCGATGGATATCGCGGGGAGGACGAAGGCGCCGGCGGCGGTAAAGAAGGCTTCTTTGGCGGCCTTCGCCTCCTCGACGGTGAAGGCGCGTTCCTCGAAGGGGATGCCCTCCTCCTTGATGATCTGCATCAGGGTCGAGCGGGTACAGCCGCGCAGGATGTTGGCCTGGGTGTCGCGGGTGCGCAGCACGCCCTCGGCATCGATGATCCAGGCATTGGTCGAGGTGCCCTCGGTGACCAGACCCAGCTCGTCGACCAGCCAGCATTCATAGGCGCCGACCTCGCGCGCGGCCTGTTTGGCCAGCACATTGGGCAACAGGCCGACGGTCTTTATGTCACAGCGGCCCCAGCGCAGGTCGGGACGGGTGACGACGGCGACGCCCTTTTTCGCCGTGGCCCCGGCCTTCACCTGATCGACGCGGCGCGAGGTGACGATGACGCTGGGCGGGGTGTCTGCGGACGGAAACGGATGATCCCTGCGAGCCGTGCCGCGCGTGATCTGCAGATAGACGATGCCGTCGTCGACGCGGTTGCGGCGGATGGTTTCCTTGAGGACGATGGTCAGGGCCTGCGGGCTCATCGGCATGCGGATGCGCAGCTCGCCCAGGCTGCGCTGCAGGCGAGTCATATGGCCGTCGAAATCGGCCAGTCGGCCGTCGAACACGGACCAGACCTCATAGACTCCGTCGGCGAACTGGAAGCCACGATCCTCGATATGGACGACCGCCCCGGCGTGGGGCTGGTACTGGCCGTTGACGTAGGCGATGCGGGACATCAGGCGTCGTCGCCTTCCGGTTCGTCATCGCCGCCGCGCGCGGGGGACACACCCAGCGACTTCAGCTTGCGGTGCAGGGCCGAGCGCTCCATGCCGATGAAGCCCGCCGTCCGCGAGATATTGCCGCCGAACCGCATGATCTGGGCCGCCAGATATTCGCGCTCGAACACCTCACGGGCCTCGCGCAGCGGCAGGGCGATGATGCGCTCATTGCCCATCGACAGGGTGGCGTTGTCCGAGGGGCCGTCCTGGGGAAGCATGTCGGCGGTGATCGGCTCGGACGGGTCGCCGGTGGCGAGGATGAGCAGGCGCTCGATGTTGTTGCGCAGCTGACGGACATTGCCGGGCCAGGGATTGACCTGCATGACCGCGACCGCGTCGTCGCCGATGCGGCGGCGGGGCAGGCCCTGGGAGATGCAGATGCTCTCCGTGAAATGCTCGACCATCTCCGCGATGTCCTCACGGCGCTCGGACAGCGGCGGGACGCGGATCGGCACGACGGCGAGGCGGTGGAACAGGTCCTCGCGGAACCGCCCCTCGTCGATCTCCTGCTTCAGATCGCGCGAGGAGGAGGTGATGACTCGAACATCGACCTGGACGTCCTGCTCGCCGCCGACACGGCGGAACCGCTGCTCGACCAGCACGCGCAGGATGCGGCTCTGGCTCTCGCGGGGCATGTCGGCGACCTCGTCGAGGTAGAGGGTGCCGTTGTGGGCGCGTTCGAACACGCCGATCTTGCTGGGACGCCCGTCGACGCCCTCCTCGCCGAACAGTTCGAGGTCGAGGCGTTCGGGCGTCATGCCGGCAGCGGCGATGGCCACGAATTCGGACCGGCCGCGCGGACTGGCCTCGTGGATCTGGCGGGCAACCAGCTCCTTGCCGGAGCCGGGTGGGCCCGAGATCAGGACGCGGCTGTTGGCCGGTGCGACCTTGGAGATGGTGTTACGGAGAGCGACAGCAGCGGCCGACTTGCCGATGATGCCGGTCGGGGTCATGGCCTGGGCGCGCAGCTGGCGGTTCTCACGTTTGAGCGAGGCAGCCTCGAGCGCCCGCTGGATGACCACCACCAGCCGGTCCGACTTGAACGGCTTTTCGATGAAGTCATAGGCGCCGCGCTGCAGGGCGCTGACGGCGGTTTCGATATTGCCGTGACCCGAGATCATGACGACCGGCAGGTCGGGGTCGATGGTGCGGATGATGTCGAGCAGTTCGAGCCCGTCGATGCCGCCGCCCTGCATCCAGATGTCCAGAAGGGCCAGCGAGGGCTTGCGCGCCCGAATGGCGGCCAGGGCCTCGTCGGAATTGGAGGCGGTGCGGATCGCATGGCCCTCGTCTTCCAGCAGACCGGCGACCAGTTCGCGAATGTCGGCCTCGTCGTCGACGACCAGTATGTCGGCTCCGTTGCTTTTCATGAGCTCTCTCTATTCAGCCGCGGGGGCGGTGGAGGTTGCGGGAGGGGCAGGCGTGGTCGCGGTGCGGGCCGGGGCCTTGAGCGGGAAGACCATGCAGACCCGGGCCCCGCGAAGGGTCTCGGCATCGGCCAGTTTCAGCTCGCCGCCATGGTCTTCACAGATGCGGCGGACGATGGCGAGGCCCAGACCCGTGCCCTTGTCGCGCGTGGTGACATAGGGCTCGGTCAGGCGATCGCGGTCCTTTTCCGGCAGGCCGACGCCGTCGTCCTCGATGACGAAGGTGACGCTGTTCGGGTCGAGGTCCAGCCAGGCGAGGATGGCCGTCCCGCCGGTGATGTCGCCCGTCATGGCGCGGCGGGCCTGCACGGACTCGCCGGCGTTCTTGAGGATGTTGGTCAGGGCCTGGCCGACCATGCGGCCATCGCATTGAAGCTGGGTCTTGGGCAGGCCGCGCTGCAGGTCGATCTCGGCGTCGGGGACCGCCACGCGCTGGGCAAAGACCGCCTGGCGCAGCAGCTCGGCGGGATTCTCGGGGGCAAAGCGCGGGGCGGGCATGCGCGCGAAGGAGGAGAACTCATCGACCATGCGGCCGATGTCGCCGACCTGACGGATGATGGTCTCGGTGCAGCGATCGAAGACCTCGACATCATCGACCACCTGCGAGCGGTATTTGCGGCGCAGACGCTCGGCCGAGAGCTGGATCGGGGTCAGGGGGTTCTTGATCTCATGGGCGATACGGCGCGCGACATCCCGCCAGGCGGCATTGCGCTGGGCTGTGACCAGCCGGGTGATGTCGTCGAAGGTCAGCACCATCTCGCCGCCGAGGCCGCCCTCGATCCGCACGCGAAGGCGGCGGGTTTCGCCATCACGCGTGACGTCGATGTCCTCCTCGATGTGGGCCTCGGCCCGTTTGAGGAGTTCGCTGAGTTCGGGGGAAAAGGCCGCCAGCTCACGGCCCGTCAGATCCGCATTGGGCAGGCCGAGGAGCTCCACCGCGCTGGCATTGATGGCCGAGACCCGGCCCTTGCGGTCCAGACCGATGACCCCGGCGCTGACACCGGACAGCACGGTTTCAATGAAGCGACTTCGGCCCTGGGCGTCCTCGCTGGCGGCCTTCAGGGCTTCCTGCTGCGCCTGAAGATCGCCGGTCATTCGATTGAAGGCATTGGACAAGGCTGCGATTTCATGCGGTTCCTTGTCGACCGCAACGCGGGCCGAGAGGTCGCCGCCCGCCACCTGATCCGCCGCCTGGGCCAGGCGGCCGATCGGCACCGAAATGGCGCTGGCGGCCGACATGCCCAGCCAGACGGCGCCCACAAGCACCAGCAGGGCCGTTTCCAGATAGCTGAGCGCAAAGGCGGTCTGGATACTGGCCCGGCTTTCCTGGGCCTCACGATAGGCATCGATCGACTGCCGGCTGTTGCGCATCTGGGCGATCAGGCCGGGCTGCAGCGGACGCACGGCATACAGGTAGGCGTCGCCGTAGCCCGTCAGGGGATAAAGGGTGCGGATGGTGTCGGGATTTTCGGTCACGCCGCTGGGCGCGATCTCGCCCTGGGCCGCGATCTCCAGATCGCTGCGGGGGGGGCCGACGTACAGAGGGGCCCCGGGCAGTTCGCCGCTGGCCAGCACCCGCCCCTGCCCGTCGAGAATGTAGAGCGCCGGATAGCCGAAGATGTCGGCCGTCTGGGCCAGCAGGCCGGAGAAGCGAATACGGCTGTTGCGGAAGTCGGCGCGGGCTTCTGGCGCCGTCAGCTCATTGGCCATGGTCGCAAGGTCGGATTCGAGCTCCAGACTGACATCGCGGACATAGGCGCGGCCAATGTCGGCGCCATTCTCCACCGCCGCGCTGACGTTGACACTGAACCACTGGTCCACGCCCCGGTTGACCAGAACCCCGAACACAAGGGCGATCAGGATGGCCGGCACCACGGCCACCAGCGAGAAAAGGGTGACGAACCGCAGGTGCAGGCGCGCGCCGGCCTGTTTGCGATTGCGGACCAGATCCAGCACCTGGATGCCGACGCCGGAGGCCAGGGTCAGGATCAGGACCAGATTGCCCAGAAGGATATAGAGCACCGCCCGGCTGGTCGCTGCCCGGGCCCCCTCCTCGCCGCCGGCCTCGGGCGCGACGGCCACAAGCCAGATGGCCGCGACGGTGATCAGGAAGGCGACGGCATAGGCCACACCGAACACGGGACGCCCGGCCGGGGTCGAGATACCGGCCCGCAACGCGCCGAGCGCCGCATCCAGCGGCCGGCTTTTAGGCATTTCATCTGCTGTCACAGGGCCGGTCATGCGTCCGGCACCATCCGATACCTGTGGCCGATGATCAACAGGTTAGTTGCGAATATGCGGCACTACGCCGTCCAGAGCTCCGAAAGGGCCCGGGCGACGGCCTCGGGGTGATCCATGCGGCACAGCCGCGCCTTGGCGGCGCGGCGCTCGGCCGGATCCGCAGGCCAGGGCGCCTGTTCGATGTACCAGCCGAGGTGTTTGCGGAACATCTTCAGGCCCAGGGGATAGCCGTAGAAGTCCAGCGACGCCTGCATATGGTCGATGACGAGGGCCAGACGGTCGCCACGGTCGGGGGCATCGGGACCGGTGTCGCCGTTCAGGCCGGCCTCGAGCCGGGCCGCCAGCCAGGGCCGACCATAGACCCCGCGCCCCAGCATCAGGGCATCGGCACCCGATTGGGCCAGAGCGTCCCGGGCGTCCTGCAGCGTCAGCACATCGCCATTGACGACGACGGGGATGGAGACGGCGTCCTTCACCTCGCCCACCGCCTGCCAGTCGGCCTTGCCGGTGTAGAACTGCTTGCGGGTGCGCCCGTGGACGGTGACGGCCTGCACCCCGATCTGTTCCGCGTGTCGGGCAAGGGTGGCGGCATTGCGGTCGGTCTCGTCCCAGCCGAGACGCATCTTGACCGTGACCGGACGGCTGACCGCGCCCACGACCGCCTCCATGATCCGGCAGGCGAGGTCGGGCACCCGCATCAGGGCCGAGCCGGAGGCGACCCCGGTGACCTCCTTGGCCGGGCAGCCGAAATTGAGGTCGATCAGGTCGGCGCCCGCGCGCTCGGCCATGCGCGCGCCCTCGGCCATGGCCTCGGGATCGCGACCGACCAGCTGGATCACGGTCAGGGGCAGGCCCTCGCCCACCGCCGCGCGGCGCACGACATCGGGACGGCCGCGGGCCAGCTCGGCCGAGGCGACCATTTCGGTGGCGACATAGGGCGCGCCCAGACGCGAGGCCACGCGCCGGAACGGCAGGTCGGTGATGCCCGTCATGGGGGCCATCAGCACCCGGCCGGGCACGGTCACATCGCCGATGGTCAGGGAGGAAGCCATCGGCCCCTATCTTCGCCCCGGCCCCCTCTCGTCAAGGGCGCGGCCGCACCCTAGAAGAGCGGCATGAGATTTCAGGCGGTTGTTGTGGCGGCGGGCTCGGGCTCGCGGGCGGGTGTGGATAAGCCCTGGGTGGCGCTGGCCGGCGTGCCCGTGCTGCGCTGGTCCGTGCGCGCGCTGCTGGAGGCCGGGGCCGGGGATGTAGTGGTCGTCGTGGGCCCTCATCGGCTGACGGATGTGGCGGGCGCGCTGGCGGGCCTGACCGGCTGGCGCGCCGTTGAGGGCGGCGCGACCCGGGCAGAGTCGGTCATGCGGGGGCTCGACGCTATTGAGGCAGGCGACAGCGCGCGGGCCGATACGCCGCTGCTGATCCATGATGCCGCGCGGCCGTTTCTGGAGCGGGCGGTGATCGACCGCCTGATCGACGCTCTGGATCAGGCCGACGGAGCGGTCCCTGCCCTGCCCGCCGTCGACAGTTTGCGGCGGGGCGATGAAGCGGGCCTCGGCGACAGCGTGGATCGTGAGGGCCTGTTCCGGGCGCAGACGCCGCAGGCGTTCCGGCTGGCGACCGTCCGGACCGCGCTGATCGGCTGGCCCGGCGAGACGCCGCCGACCGATGAGGCGGAGGCCGTGCGGGCGGCGGGCGGCCGGGTTGCGCTGGTGGCCGGCGATCCCCGCCTGTTCAAACTGACCTATCCCGAGGATTTCACCATGGCCGAGGCGCTCGCTGCCGGTTCGACCCCGCCGTCCGTGACCCGCGTCGGACAGGGGTTTGATGTGCATCGCTGGGGGCCGGGGACGTCGGTGTGGCTGTGCGGGGTCGAAATCCCGCACGACCGGACCCTGATCGGCCATTCGGACGCCGATGCCGGCCTGCATGCCCTGACCGATGCCATTCTGGGCGCCATGGGCGACGGTGACATCGGCGACCACTTCCCGCCCTCCGACCCGCAGTGGAAGGGCGCGTCGTCCGACCGGTTTCTGGTGCATGCGGTCCAGCGGCTGGCGGCGCGCGATGGGCAGCTGGTTCATGTCGATGTGACCCTGATCTGCGAGGAACCGAAGATCAAACCGCACCGTCAGGCGATGCGCGAGCGGCTGGCCGAACTGTGCGGCCTTCCGCTGGAGGCCGTCAGCGTCAAGGCGACCACGACGGAACAACTGGGCTTTACAGGGCGCGGTGAAGGCCTGGCCGCGCAGGCCGTGGCTACCCTCACCCTGCCCGCGTCCCGTTAGAAATTGGCGCGGACCAGGGCGCCCCACAGATTGACGTAGTCGTCGGTCCACGGGCGGACCTCGGTGTCGGCGATCACCCGCCAGCCCGGATCGGACACGAAGTCGGCGAGGCCCTCCTCGGTCGGGGACATAATCAGCACCTCGGTCGAGGCCTCGGCCATGTCGGGCTGGTCCGGGCGCTCATAGAAGATGCGGTGGCGTTCGGCGGCGCCCAGCTGACGCGCGGCGGCGACCGTCGGCAGGGTGATGTCGAGGTTGCGGTTCGAGACATGCAGGACCACCACCCCCGTCGGGCCGACCAGCCGCAGATAGTCGGCCAGCGCCTCGACCGTCAGCAGGTGCGTCGGCACGACGTCGGACGAAAAGGCATCGATGACCAGCAGGTCGAAGGCGCCGTCCGGCTGTTGCGCGAGGGTCAGCCGGGCGTCGCCGAGCACCGTCTGGACGGGGCCGGCGGCGCAGTCCGAGATGAAGGTGAACCAGCGCGGGTCGCGGGCCATGCGGTCGACCATGGGGTCGATCTCGAAGAAGGTCAGGGTGTCGCCGGGCCGCTTGTAGGCGGCCATGGCCCCGGCGCCGAGCCCGACCACCCCCATGCGGACCTCGGGCGAGCGGGACTGGACCACCCAGGTCGCGAGGCCGATCGGGGTCGAATAGGCATAGTACATGGTCGGGTTGCACGCGTGGTCGGGATGGCGGGCCTGGGCCCCGTGCAGGGTGGTGCCGTGCATCAGCACATGGACCGGTCCGCCCATGCCGGGATCCTCGATCTCGGCCACGCGCATGACGCCGAAGAAGCTCCGCTCGGTCAGGCTCCAGTCATAGCCCCGCGCGACGTGCTGGGCCGACAGGGCGATCATCAGGAGGACGCCGGTGAAGACCAGCGCCTTGTCCCGCACCAGAAAGGCGCAGATGGCCGCCCCGCCGAGGATGATGGAGGCCAGCTTGAGCGTCGTCAGGTCCTGGACATAGGGCCAGAGCGCCGGGGTCCGGGCGATCAACTCCATGACGACATGCGGCATGACCGCGAGGAAGGCGGCGCCCAGCAGGAAATAGCCGTGGCGCAGGGTCAGGGGTCCCCCCCGGGGCCGGGCCAGACCGACGGCCACGAGGACCAGCGGATACTCCCACACCATGTTGAAAATGACCGGGGCGATCAGGGCGTTGAACACCCCGCCCAGCATGCCGCCCACCGACAGCAGCAGGTAGAATTCCGTCAGCCGGTCGGGCGGTGGGCGACGCCCTGCCAGCAGCTGGTGACACAGCAGGGCGGTGAAGAAGAAGGTCGTCAGGTGGACGACCAGGATCAGCATCCAGCTGGAGCTGCGGAAGGCGACCATGCTGACGGTGACGGCCAGCAGGGCAGCCTGGACGATCAGGGTGATCGGCAGGGGAATCCACGGCCGGCTCTGGAAGGCGATGACGAAGGTCAGGAGATAGAGGGCCAGCGGCAGGACCCAGAGGAAGGGCGCCGAGGCGACATCGGTCGTCAGATGGGCGGTGACGCCCAGCATCAGGCTGGACGGGGCGGCGGCCAGCAGCACCCAGATACCCCGCTCGCGCCAGTCGATCGGCGACGTGCTTGCCAGCCGCGGCGGGTCTGACCGGGTCAGGGCCCGGGCGCGCCAGACGGTCAGGCCCAAAGCCACGATCATCAGGACAAAGATGCCGTAGCCCACGCTCCAGCCCCAGCGCTGGCCAGACAGGGAGCTGAGCGGCTCGATCAGGACGGGATAGGCCAGCAGGGCGAGGAAGCTGCCGAGGTTGGACGCGGCATAAAGGACATAGGGGTTCTGGCCATCGGCATGCCCCACGCGGACGCGGGCGTACCAGGCCTGAAGCAGGGGCGCGGTCGCCGACAGGATGGCGAACGGCAGGCCGACCGAGATGGCCAGCGTGGCCAGCAGCCAGCCGATCGGTGCTGCGGGGTCGGGATCGCCCAACAGGCCATTGACCCGTAGCGGCAGGAAGATGGCCGCGATCAGCAACAGGACCAGATGGATGCCGACCTGGAGGCGCAGGGAGGCGACCTTCTGCAGCAGGTGGGCATAGGCATAGCCGGCCAGCAGGCCCGCCTGAAAAAACACCATGGCCGTGTTCCAGACCGAGGGCGAGCCCCCCAGCACCGGCAGGACCAGTTTGGTGATCATCGGCTGGACCGAAAAGACCAGCATGGCCGAGGTAAAGATCGCCAGACCGAAGATCAGCGGGGTCAGGCGAACACCGAGCGGCTCGGCCCCGTCGATCAGGCTGGTCTGGCTCATGCATGCTCCATCGACAGGCGGGCGGCGGCGCGGCACCCTGTGGTCCACCGTAAGGCTGACTCGCCGAGGCCGATAGCCCATGTTCGCTCCCGATCTGATCACCCTGGCCGAACAGGTCGTGGCGCGTGCACAGGCGCGGGGCAGGATGCTGGCCACGGCCGAGAGCTGTACGGGCGGTCTGGTGGCGGCCCTGATCACCTCTGTGGCGGGCTCTTCGGCGGTGCTGGAACAGGGGGCGGTGACCTATTCCAATGCGGCCAAGACGCGGATGCTGGATGTGCCGGCGGCCCTGATCGAGGCGTATGGCGCGGTGTCGCAGCCCGTGGCGGAAGCCATGGCGGCCGGGGCGCGGGCCCGGGCCGGTGTGGATCTGGCGGTCTCGATCACCGGCATCGCCGGGCCGGGCGGCGGGTCAGCGGAGAAGCCCGTGGGACTGGTGCATTTCGGACTGGCGACCGCACACGGCGTTCGGCATCTGGAGCGGCGCTTTGTCGACGGGGACCGTCAGGCGATCCGGCTGGCGGCGGCAGAACAGGCCCTGAGGCTGCTGCTGGACGGGCTGGCGTGAGCCCTGCCCCGGTGCGTGTCGATGCGCGGGGTCATCGGTGCCCGGTACCGAGCCTGAAGCTGGCGCGCGCGCTGGATACTGCGGCGCCGGGAGAGACGATTGTGCTGATAGCGACGGACCCGATGGCGCGCATCGATGTGCCGCACATGCTGGGCGACGGCCCCCACCGGCTGGTCGGGATCGAGGACGTCGACGGCGTCCTGCGGATTACTGTCGAGACTGGCGCCGCGCCGTCAGGCTGACGACCTTGGGGGTCTGCATCAGGGCCTCTTCAGCCTCGACGATCAGGGCCTCGTCCCGGGCGCGGGCGACGATCTCCATCTCGGTGGCGAAGGCCCCGCCGTAGAAGATGGCGTTGACGTTCCACGACAGCCAGATGAGCAGGACCACGACCGCGCCGACCGAGCCATAGGTGGCCCCCAGAACCGCGATCTGCTCGACATAGATGGCGCACAGCCAGGACGAGATCATGGACAGCAGGGTGGCGATCACGCCGCCGGTGATGGCGGGACGCCAGGCCACGCGCGACTTGTGCGACATGGCATAGCGGTAAAGCAGGGTCAGGCCGAACGACAGGCCGGCGGCCGGCAGCAGAACGTCCAGCGGCATGTAGCCGCCACCGCCGCCGGCCGTGCCTGCTGTATCGGCGTGAGACATCAGCCGGGCCGTGACGACGGCGCCGGACACCACGGTGAACAGACCGAAGGCAAACAGGGCGACGAAGAAGGCCAGCAGGTTGAACTTGAGGAAGCCGTGCGGTTCGGCCTCGTCATGAATGAGGTTAAGACCTGCCAACAAGGCTTTGAATCCACGGTGCGCGGCATAGGCACCAATGATCAGGGCGAAGGCGCTCTGGGCCGAGACGGTGCGCGCCGAGGCATTGGTGAGACGACCGATCTCCTCAAGGAAGATGCTGCGGGCAGCGGCCGGCATGACGTCGGCCAGCGCGGTGGCCTGGGCACTGACCTCGCTGATCGACAGGCCCACCTTGTAGAGGCCGATCAGGATGGCGATCGCGGGGAACACCGCCAGCAGGGCAAAGAAGGACACCCCGCCCGTATAGAGCATGACGTCACGGCCCCAGCTTCGGGCAAAGGCGCGCCCGGACAGCTTCAGCCAGAAGCCGATCCGGCCCCGGAGAGAGTCAAAGGTCAAAATCATCCTCGCCACAACCCGGCGCGAAACTAGACTTTTTTGTGACTTTGCAAACCCTCTTGCGTGAAGGCGGCATGGAACCGGTTGCGGGGGCGGCGGGCGGCTGTCTATGGTCCCGCTCCATCTGGCTGGGCTCCGGATCAGTGATTCCGGGCTGAAAGGGGCGAATCGTCTTGGATTTCGATCCGCGTATTCTGGTCGTGACCGGCGATGAGGCGGAGGGCGAGGCCCTGTGCCGACAGCTTGATTCGGAAGGCTGGACCACGATCACTGCGCCCTCGCCCGAAGCCGCAGCGATTGTGCTGGAAGATTTCCCGATCGAGGCCGCCGTTCTGGTGGCCGGCGACACGGACGCCGATGTCTCGGCGGTGGCTGCGCGACTGAAGGGTCTGGCCTCGCCGCGCTACCTGCCGGTCATCGCGCTGATGGGACGCGCGCCGACATCCGAGGAATCGACGACGGTCGACCTGGCCATGACCGCCCCGGCCCATCCGGTGCAGCTGCGGATCCGGCTGGAGCAACTGGTGCGCGCAGCCTTGGCCGAGGAAGAGCTGAACCTGCGGATCGAGACCTTCCGCCAGCAGGGGCAGGCCATCGATCTGCCGATGACCGATCTGACCCCGGTGCGGGTGCTGGCGGCGGGCAAGCCGGATCGGCGGTTCCTGGCCCTGTCGAACGCCCTGGCCGAGGATGGCGCGGAGGTGGTGGCCGCCCCCACGCCCTACACCGCCTTTGACTATCTGCACGAAAGCCCGTTCGACGCCGCCGTCCTGTGGGGGGCGGAAGACCATGCCCCGGCCCTGTCGATCGCGTCGGGAATGAAAAGGAATACAAGGCTCTATCATATTCCAGTGATGCTTTACCTGAATGACGGGGCCCAGATGGATGCCTCGGATCTGTTCGCGCGAGGCTTTGCTGATGTGGCGGCGGCCGACACGGATGAGCGCGAGACCGCGCGGCGACTGCTGGCCATGGCGCGCTTCCACCGGCGCCAGACCGGGGTACGGCGCGCGCTGGAGTCGGTGCGGGGCTCCGGCCTGACCGATCCCGACACCGGCCTGTTCACGCGCGATCTGTTTGCCCAGCATCTGGGCCGGGTCAGCGAGGCGTCGCGCGAGCTGCGGCGGCCCCTGTCGCTGTGCGTGCTCAAGGTGACGATGACCGATCCGGTCGAGGAGGCGCGCCGCGACGGCTGGCTGGCCCGCGCCCTGCCGCAGATCGGCACCATGGTGTCGCGTCTGATCCGCACCGAGGACACGGCCGCGCGTCTGTCGAGCGAGGTCTTCGCCCTCGCCCTGCCCGGCACGACCGAAGCCCAGGCCCGGATCGCCGCCCAGCGGATCGTGGCCGTGATCGGCTGCACCGCCTTTGAGGCCGGCCCGGGACGCTCGCCGTTTGTGGTCGACTTCGAACTGGGCGTGGCCGAGCAACGCAGCGGCGAGGCTCCCGCCCGGACGCTCGAGCGGGCCTCTGCGTCGCTGGCCACCGACACCCGGGTCGCGAGCTAAGGCCTAGCTCTCGAGCGCCGCCACGGTTGCCAGCGAGTCGGTGATGCGCTCGGCGGCCTTGAGGCGCTCTTCCGGGTTGGCCCATTCGCCCATGACGACGATCTTCTGATCCGGGCGCAGTTTCCACACGCCGGCATTCTTCTGGATCAGGCCGACCAGCCCCAGCGGGTTGGGGAAGGCGTTGTTGCGCAGGGTCAGGACCGCGCCCTTGGGCCCTATGTCGATGC
>JAHJYN010000084.1 GCA_018826885.1 Alphaproteobacteria bacterium
CCCCCTCCCCCGCTACGCAGGGGAGGATCAGGAGGATCACTCCAACCTATCCGCCTTCCTCAGGTCCGGGAACATCCTGGCCCAGAGGCCCGTCGAGGCCAGGGCGCCGAGGCCGCCGAAGACCGCCGCGCCCACGGGTCCGAGGATCCGCACCATGACGCCGGAATAGGCCTCGCCCAGTTCGTTGGAGGCGCCGATGAACAGCATGGAGACCGAGCTGACGCGGCCGCGCATGTGATCGGGCGTGGCCAGCTGGATCAGGGTCTGGCGGATGTTGACGCTGATCATGTCGGCGGCGCCGCCGATCAGCAGCACCAGCGCCGACAGCCAGGCCATCCGCGACAGGCCGAAGGTCAGGGTGCACAGGCCGAACACCGCGACCGCCGCCAGCATCCAGGTGCCGCCGTTGCGGGTGATCGGAAACCGGCTGAGATAGACCGCCATCAAAAGCGCCCCAACCCCGAACGAGGCGCGCAGCAGGCCGAACCCCAGCGCCCCCACATGCAGGATGTCGCGCGCGAACACCGGCGTCAGCAGGGCCACGCCCGCGAACATGACCACCACCAGATCCAGCGAAATGGCGCCCAGCACGATTTTGGTCTTCCACACATAGCGCAGCCCCTCGGTCACGGCCTGCAGCCGCGTCAGCCCCGTCTGGATGACCGGCGGGCGGCCCGAGGTGCGGATCAGCAGCAGGGAGGTGACCGCCACGGCAAACATCACCGCCGAGACGCCATAGGCCAGCGGCACCGACAGGCCGACGATCAGTCCGCCCAGCGCGGGGCCGGCAATGGCCCCGGTCTGAAAGGCGATCGACTGGGCCGCGATGGCGGGGGCCAGGGCCCGCCTTCCGACCACCATGGGCAGGAAGGCCTGGGTCGCGGGGGCCAGAAACGCGCGCGCTCCGCCAAACACCGCAGCGATGGCCAGCAGCCCCCACAGCGGCGGATCGCCCCGGAGCGCCAGTGCGAGGAAGGCGGCCGCACAACTGCCCTCGACCAGAACCGACAGGATGACCGTCGTCTTGCGGTCGCGCCGGTCGGCCATGGCCCCGGCGGGCAGGGTCAGGGCCAGCAGCGGCAGGAATTGCGCCAGCCCGACCAGCCCCAGATACAGGCTGGCCTGTTCGATCGGATGGTCGCGCCGGGCGATCTCATAGACCTGCCACAACAGGGCCGAGGACTGGATCTGGATGCCCAGCACCGCGCTCAGCCGCCCCAGCCACAGCCAGCGGAAATCGGGCACCGACCAGGGGCTGGTCGGGCCTTCACTCAACGGCGAGGCGTCGGGTCGCTCGTCGCTCACGTGCGGCGGTCAGACTTGGGATAGGGCGTGCCGTCGCGGTGCGAGAACACACCCGAGCGGAAGGTCATGTCGATGTCGGGGTACTCACCGTAATCGCCGCCGGGCTTGCGGGTGCCGACCTCCAGCAGGACGGCGTCGGTGTCGCTGCGGTTCTCCAGCTTGTGGCCGTTTTTGACCCCCGCCTTGAACCCGGCGCAGTCGCCGGCGCGCAGCACCGTTTCTCCCTCATCCTCGACCAGCACCACCTCGCCCGACAGCACCCAGACGAACTCGTCCTCGCCCTCATGCCAGTGGCGCTGGCTGGACCAGGCGCCGGGCGGCAGGGTCAGATGGTTCACCCCGAACTGGTCCAGACCCACGGCATCGCCCAGACGCAGGCGGCGCCGCGCCTTGCACGGCCCGGCGTGTTCCTCGGGATAGCCGGTGCCGTCGGCCCGCGGCGCTGTGTTCAGATCGATACGGGGCATGGGGTCTTCTCGCAGGTCCTGACACCTCCTAAAGCATGGAGCCATGCACGCACCAGCCCGCCTGATCGATCCCGTTGCCCTGACCCGCGACCTGATCCGCAGCCCGTCTGTTACCCCCGTCGATGCCGGGGCGATGGCGACGCTGAAGGGGGCGCTGGAGGGGCTGGGCTTTACCTGTCGCGACCTGCCGTTCGAGGGCACGCCGAACCTCTATGCCCGGCGGGGGACCGAGGGGCCCAACCTCTGCTTCGCCGGCCACACCGATGTCGTGCCGACCGGCACGGTCGCCGCCTGGTCGCACGATCCCTTCGCCGCCGAGGTCCGGGATGGCGTGCTCTACGGGCGGGGCGCGGTCGACATGAAGGGCGGGATCGCCGCCTGGGTCGCCGCCGTCTCGCGGGTGCTCTCCGAGGGCGGGGTGCCCGGCTCCCTGTCGTTCCTGATCACCGGCGACGAGGAAGGCCCGGCCCTGCACGGCACCAAGCGCGTCGTCGAACAGCTGATCGCCGAGGGAGAGCGGATCGACGCCTGCGTGGTGGGCGAGCCCTCCTCCTCCCAGCGGCTCGGCGACATGATCAAGGTCGGCCGGCGCGGCTCGCTGAACAGCTGGATCACGGTCAGGGGCCGTCAGGGCCATGTCGCCTATCCCGACCGGGCCGCCAATCCGGTGCCCGTGCTGGTGCGCCTGCTGAACCGGCTGGCCGAGGCCCATCTGGACGACGGCTATCCCAAGTTTCCGCCCTCGAACCTTGAGATCACCACCATCGACGTGGCCAACCCGGCCTCCAACGTCATTCCGGCCGAGGCGACGGCCCGGCTGAACATCCGCTTCAACCCGACCCATACGGGCGACGCCCTGTCAAAATGGCTGGACGACCAGGCCGCAGAGGTCTCAGCCGAGACCGGTCTGGCCATCACGCTGGAGCATCTGTGCTCGGGCGACGCCTTCCTCACCGACCGGGGTCCTCTCGTAGAGGCTGTCGAGGCCGCCATAGAGGGTGTCGAGGGTCTCCGGCCCGAAAGCTCGACCACCGGCGGCACTTCTGACGCCCGGTTCATCCGCGCGCTTTGCCCGGTGCTGGAGCTGGGTCTGGTGGGCCAGACCATGCATCAGATCGACGAGCAGGTGCCGGTCGCCCAGCTGGAATCCCTGACCGAAATCTACGCCGCCGTGATCCGCACCTGGTTCGCCCGAACCGCCTGAGATCCCTACTGTTCGAGGAAGCGGAGGGCGGTAAAGACGTGGGCGCGGACGCCCACGATCAGCACATCCTCATTGACGTCGAACATCGGCGAGTGATTGGGCGCTGACGTCGCCGGATCAACCCCCTCGGCGCTGGCCCCCAGGTGCCAGAAAACGCCCGGGATTTCCGCCTGGTAATAGCTGAAATCCTCGGCCACCGTGGTCGGCGGAACGGCCGGATTGACCCGCCCCTCGCCCGCCGCCTCTTCCAGAACCGGGGCCAGCCAGGCCGACAGCGCCGGGTCGTTATAGACCAGGGCCGCATTCTGCTTGACCGAGAATTCCGCTGTCGCGCCATAGGCTTCGGCCACATGGCCGATGGCCACCTCGGCCCTTGCCACCAGATCATCGCGCTGGGCGATGTCGAAGGTGCGCAGCGTCCCGCTGAGCCGCGCCTCGTCCGGAATGATGTTGTAGCGCACCCCCGCCTCAATGGTGGCGATGGTGAACACCGTCGGGGTCGCCGTCGGGTCAACCGTGCGGGCCGTCAGCGTATTGACCGTCTGCACCACCTGGGCGGCGACCGCGATCACATCAATGCCCTTCCACGGCCAGGCCCCGTGCGTCTGGCGTCCCGTCAGCACGATATCGACCCGATCCGAGGCCGCCATGAAGCCTTCCGGCCGATAGAAGATGGTACCCGGCAGGCCGGGGACCACGTGCAGGCCAAAGATGGCCTCGGGTCGGGGATCGTCCAGCGCCCCCTCGGCGATCATCAGGGCGGCCCCGCCCATGGGCTCGCCCGGAGGCGCCCCTTCCTCGGCGGGCTGGAAGATGAAGACGATGGTGCCCGAAATCTGGTCGCGCATGCCGGCCAGCACCTCGGCGGCGCCCATCAGCATGGCGATGTGGGCGTCGTGGCCACAGGCATGGGCCACCGGCACGGTGCGCCCCTGATAGGTGCCGGTCGCGGTCGAGGCGAACGGCAGCCCGGTGGCCTCCTCGACCGGCAGGGCATCCATATCGGCCCGAAGCGCCACGGTCCGGCCCGGCTGGCCCCCGCGCAGAATGGCCACCACCCCCGTCTTGCCGACCCCGACCCGGACCTCCAGCCCCAGTCCGCGCAGGTGGTCGGCGATCACTTCGGCGGTGCGGTGCTCGGCAAAGCCCAGCTCGGGGTTCTGGTGAAAGTCCCGCCGCCACAGGATGACATCGGGCATGACGGCCGCGACTGCCGCCTCGACCTGCGCGGATTCGATGGATTGTGCACTCGCAGGCACCGCCCCGGCCAGCGCCAGCGATGCCGTGAGCCCCATCAGGACTGTCACGCGTTTGAAGTATCCGATCATCAAAAAGCCTCCCCTGCCTGCCGGCCATGCTGTGCCCCCCTCATGCTGTGCCCTTGTGCCGCGTTGCACAAGCGCGGGCCCCGTCCAATCTGGAGTCCCATGGCTATCAAGACTGCGAAAACCGAGTGGCAGGACGTGGTCCTGGTCTGCCGCAAATGCTCGAAGAAGCTGAAACGCAAGGGGTTCGGCCCGGATCAGGACCGCAGCCTGCGAAAGGCGCTGAAGCGCTGGCTGAAACCCGGCAAGGGGCTGAAGGCGACGGTCGCCGTGGTCGAGACCGGCTGTTTCGACCTGTGCCCCAAGGGCGCCGTGGTGGCTGCCAATGCCCGCGCGCCCGAAAAGCTGCTGGTTATCCAGCCGGGCACCGACCTGACCGAGATCCGCGACAGTCTGGGCCTGCGCGACGGCCGTCGCCGGAAACCCGACGCCACACGAATTGATCCGGCGACCGCACCCTGACACTGGCCACGAGGCCGCCCCCGGGCCTATCGAAGGGGTGTGAACCTCAAAAGCCCCACCTTCATGCTTCTGTTCGCGGTCAGTCTGATCGCGGCGGCGGGCAATATGGCGCTGCAGTCGGTCCTGCCGGCGCTGGGGCGGGCGTTCGAACTGTCCGACACCCTGGTGGCCGGCGCCTTTGCCATTTCGGCCCTGATGTGGACCCTGACCTCGCCGGTCTGGGCGCGGCTGTCGGACCGGCTGGGGCGCAAGCGCGTGATCCTGATCGGCCTCGGCGGCTTCATCCTGTCGATGAGCGGATTCGGTCTGGCGGCGACGGCCGGGCTGGAGGGCTGGCTGCTGGCGGTCGTCGCCTTTTCCCTGATGGTCGTGGCGCGCACCATCTATGGCCTGTTCGGCTCGGCCGCGCCGATCGCGTCGCAGGCCTATGTCGCCGACCGCACCCGCCCGGCCGAGCGGACCCAGGCGATGAGCTGGCTGGCCTCGGCCCAAGGGCTGGGCACCGTCATCGGCCCGGCCCTGGCCCCCTTCTTCGTCCTGCCGTTCGTCGGCCTGGCAGGGCCGCTCTACGCCTTTGCCGCCATGGGCGCGGTCGTGCTGTGGGCGGTCTGGCGCTACCTGCCCAGCGGCGATGTGGTGCGCCAGCCAACCGACCGGCTGCGCGACCCCGGGCGCGGCCTGTGGCGCGATCCCCGGATCAAGGATTACCTGCTGTACGGCCTCGCCCTGACGGCCGTCCAGGCCATCAACATTTCGGTGCTGGGCTTTCACGTCATCGACGAGCTGGCGGTCGAGGGCCTGGCGCCGGCCGGGGCCCAGCCCTTCATCGGCGTCGCCATGCTGGCCGGGGCCGCCGCCACCCTGATGGTCCAGTGGGGCCTGATCCCCATGCTGAAGATGCAGCCGCGCGACCTGATGCGCTGGGGCGCCGGTCTGGCCCTGCTGGGCAATGTCATGAGCGTCGCCTCGCCGGGCTTCTTCGGGGTCGTGGTCGGCTATGCCGTGGTCTCGATGGGCGTCGGCTTTGCCCGGCCGGGCTTTACGGCCGGGTCGTCGCTATCGGTCGGCCCGCACGAGCAGGGCGCGGTCGCGGGCCTGATGATGTCGCTGGCCGGGATCAGCTTTCTGGCGCCGCCCATCATCGGCGTCGGCCTCTATGAGCTGATGGAGCCCGCCCCCTTCATCTTCAATGTAATCCTCGGCCTTCTGGCGCTGATCGGCTGTTTCCTCAGCCCGGTGCTGCGCGTCGGGCCGGAGGACCTGCCCGACCGCGACGAAACGCCCGGTCCCGACACCGCCCCCGCCTCCCAGCCGGGGCCCGAAGGCAATCGTTAGACGGTAGTCAGACGCGGTATCTCGTGGCACATCCCCGGCCATGGACACACGCATCGAAAAACGAGTGGGCATCCAGGCGACCGCCGAACAGCTGTGGGACGTGTTGATCGACTTCCCCGGCTGGAGCCGCTGGAACCCCTATGAGACCGACATCGAGGGGACGCTGGCCTTTGGCGCGCCGATCCGCATGACCGAAACCTGGCCGGGCATGGCCAGCCGCCCGGTCGACGGCCGGATCAATGAATGGCAGCCGCTGGCCCAGCTGATCTGGGTGGAGAAGCGCGGCTGGCTGTTCTCGACCGTCCGCTATTTCGAGATCGAGGAGCTGGACAAGGAGTCCTGTATCCTGGCCACGGGCATGATGTTCCAGGGCCTGCGCGCCGAACTGTTCATGGACAGGCACCGCGGCGTGATCCGCGACGCGCTCGGCGACATCTGTGACCGGCTGAAGGTCGTCGCCGAACAGGGCTGAACCTCAGCCGCCCTTGGCCATCGTGTCCTGGATGTTGATGATCGCCGGGGTCAGAATGACGATGAACAGCACCGGCAGGAAGAACAGGATCATCGGCACCGTCAGCTTGGCCGGCAGGGCTGCGGCCTTCTTCTCGGCCGCCGACAGGCGCAGGTCGCGGTTTTCCTTGGCCATGGTGCGCAGCGCGGTGCCCAGCGGCGTGCCATAGGTCTCGGCCTGGGTCATGGCCGTGGCCACTGACCGGATGCCCGGGTGGTTGGTGCGCTTGGCCAGCCCCTCATAGGCCAGCCGCCGGTCGGGCAGATAGCTGAGCTCGGCGGACAGCAGGGTCAGTTCCTCGGCCAGATCGATGGAGGAGGCGCCGATCTCCTGGCTGACCTTCTGCACCGCCGCCTCGATCGACATGCCGGCCTCGACGCAGATCAGCAGCAGGTCCAGGGCATCGGGGAAGGCCTGCATGATCGAGGTGCGGCGCTTGGAAATCCGGTTCGAGAGATAGAGGTTCGGCGCATAGAAGCCGACCACCGCCGCCGCCATCACCGCCGTCACCCGGGTCATGACCGGCAGGCCGAAGTCATTGAATACGAACAGGTAGAAGGTCACCACCGCCATGAAGATGAACGGCATGGAGAAGCGGAAGAAGTAGAAGGTCGTCAGGGGGCGCGGCCCGCGGTAGCCCGCCTGGGTCATCTTTTCGGCGACCTTGGGGTCCTCGAGCAGCTTGGTCAGGTTCAACTGGTCGACGACCCGCTTCTTGAACCCCTCGTCCGACTGTCGAAGGCTGGAGCCCTGGGTGGCCATGGCCTGACGCGAGCGCCGCTTCAGCTCTTCGCGGCGGGCGGCGACGGCCTTCATCCGCTTGTCCAGCCCGACCCCACCGCCCATGGACGACATCAGGGTGAAGACCGTGGCGAACACTGCCACCGCCACGCCCAGGCTGAGCAGGTTCTGCGGATTGGTCAGGAACTGGATCATGCCAGCATGTCCATCGAAGCGGGGCCCATCAGAACTTGAACGAAATCATCTTCTTCATGACGAAGATGCCCAGGGACATCATCGCCACGGCCACCAGAAGCATGAACTGGCCCCGGGGGTCGGTGAACAGGATCATCATGTAGGCGGGGGTCGTCAGCGTCACGAGGATCATCACGGCCGGCGGCAGCGAGCCGATGATCCCGGCAGAGGCCGTGGCCTCGGACGACAGGGCCTTGATCTTCTCGCCCATCATCCGCCGGGCGCGCAGGACCGTCGACAGATTGGTCAGGGCTTCGGCCAGATTGCCGCCGGTCTTCTGCTGGATGGCCATGACGATCGAGAAGAATTTCAGCTCGGGCGTGGGCATGCGCTCATACATCTTGTTGAGCGCCTCCGAGAGCGTCAGGCCGACACCCAGCCCCTCGACCAGCTTCTGGAACTCGGGGCCGAGCGGGGACGGGCTCTCGCGGCCGATGATCTTGAAACAGTCATGCACCGGCAGGCCCGACTTGATGCCGCGCACGATGACGTCGACGGCGTCGGCGAACTGGCTGGAGAATTTCTTCATCCGCCCCTTGGCCATGAAGGACAAAACCCAGCGCGGCAGGCCGAGGCCGAAGATCAGCGCCAGCCCCATCCCCATCAGAATGTTCAGCCCGAACATCAGCGCCACCAGCAGGGCGGTGACGCCCAGCCCGCCGCTGATGATCCAGAAGGTGCGGACAGTCAGGCTCAGCCCCGCATGGCGAATGCGCGCCTTCAGCGACATCCGGGCCTTGCGATCGGCGCGGTCGGCTTCCTGCAGCTGGTCGACGATCTGCTTGCGGCGCGACTCGGGGGTGTTGGCGGCGGCCTGCTTTTTCAGCCGGCCATTGTCGACCTTGGGGCCACCGAAGGTCTGGGCACGTTTAACGGCCTGGGCGCTCGAATCGTCGCCGCCGACCAGCACCCAGCCGACCGAGCCGATGGTGATGAAGGCCAGCACCGCTGCGAGAAGAGCCAGCATTGGCGCTACTCCGCCGCGTCGAGGGCTTCGGCCAGCTCGCGCTCAAGGCCATAGTAGCGCGCGCGGTCCCAGAAGCGCGGGCGGGCGATGCCGGTCGAGCGGTGGCGGCCGATGATCTTGCCGTTCTCGTCCTCGCCGGTGATCTCGTAGACGAACAGGTCCTGGGTGACGATGACGTCGCCTTCCAGCCCCACGACCTCGGTGATGTGGGTGATGCGGCGCGAGCCATCGCGCAGGCGGGCGGCCTGGATGATGACATCGACCGAGCCGACGATCATCTCGCGGATGGTCTTGGACGGCAGGCCGTAGCCGCCCATGGTGATCATCGACTCCATCCGGCTGATGGCCTCGCGCGGGCTGTTGGCGTGCAGGGTGCCCATCGAGCCGTCGTGGCCGGTGTTCATGGCCTGCAGCAGGTCGAACGCCTCGGGACCGCGCACCTCACCGACGATGATCCGCTCGGGGCGCATCCGCAGACAGTTCTTGACCAGATCGCGCATGGTGATCTGGCCCTGACCCTCGAGGTTCGGGGGCCGGGTTTCGAGGCGCACCACGTGCGGCTGCTGCAGCTGCAGTTCGGCCGCGTCCTCGCAGGTGATGACCCGCTCGGTCGGGTCGATGAAGGCCGTCAGCGTATTCAGCAGGGTGGTCTTGCCGGAGCCCGTGCCGCCCGAGATGACCAGATTACAGCGCGAGGCACCGATGACGCCCAGCACCCGGGCGCCCTCGGGACTGATGGAGGCATACTCCACCAGATTTTTCATCGTCAGCTTGTCTTTCTTGAACTTCCGGATCGTCAGGGTCGCGCCGTCGATGGCCAGCGGCGGGGCGATGACGTTGACGCGCGAGCCGTCGGGCAGGCGGGCGTCGCAGATCGGGGAGCTTTCATCCACGCGGCGGCCGACCTGGGACACGATCCGCTGACAGATGTTCATCAGCTGGGTGTTGTCGCGGAAGCGGACATTGGTCAGCTGCACCTTGCCGCCGACCTCGATGAACACCCGGCCGGCGCCATTGACCATGATGTCGGCGATGTCGTCGCGCGCCAGCAGCGGCTCCAGCGGGCCATAGCCGAGGACGTCGTTGACGATGTCCTGGACCAGGTGCTCCTGCTCGGCCACCGACATCGAGACGTTCTTGATCGCCACCAGTTCGGCGACGATGTCGCGGATCTCTTCGGAGGCGGCCTTGGTATCCAGCTGCGCCAACTGCGCCAGGTCAATGGTGTTCATCAACGCGTTGAAGATGGTGGTCTTCGTCGCGTGATAATAGTCGGACTGCTCGCGGACGACCTCGACCGCCTGGGCCTTCTTCAGCTGTTCAAAGCCCGGCGTGGCCTTGGGGCCGGGGCCGCTGGTCCTGGGCTCGGGCTGGGCCGCGGCCTTGGGGCGGGCGGCCAGGGCATCGAGACGGTCCGCCGCCGGCGAGGCCGGCTTGGCGGCATAGGAGGCGGCCGCGTTCCCGGCGGGTGACCCGGCGCCCGGCTGTACGGGAGCCGGGTCGTCACCGCCGAAGCCGAAGGCTGCGGTCTGGATGCCTGCCGACGGCTGCGCCGCCGCGACTGGTGCTGAACCAGGTCGGTGTCCCCGGCCGCCCGGAGATCCCGGCCAAGGATTTCGGGGCCGCCCTCGGCGTCCACC
>JAHJYN010000085.1 GCA_018826885.1 Alphaproteobacteria bacterium
AAGGTGGCGTCGACCGCGCTGACGGCCCAGTCCTTCCAGACCATGTCAGCGGCGGTCAGACGGCTGCCAGCCTCGAGGTCCTTGGCGGCGACGAGCACCTTGGCCATCGGCTCGGTCGGCTGGGCGGGAGATTCAGCGGCGGCGGGCGTGGTCGGCTGGCCCGAGGACGAGCCCATCGTGCGCACCACCAGTGCCAGGCCGATGGCAGAGATGGCCGCAACGCAGATCACGACGATACGGGCGGGCTTCATCCAGGGTCTCCGACGGCAAGCGGTCGACCCGAATCATGCCTCGGGCAACCTGACCGTTAACGACCATGAAGCCCGCGAGTTAACGCTCCCCTAAGCCCGGATTCACAAGTGCTTAGTGCATCAAAATCCGGCGGCGAACCGCTCGACCAGGGTGCTGGCCGGATAGGCCAGAAGCGCGCCGACGGCGATGGCCACGCCGTAAGGGATGTCGCCCTTGGGCTCCATCAGCTGAGACACCCAGCCGGGGGCGCCGAACAGAAACGGGCGGGCGTGAAACCGGGCAAAGATCAGGGCGAGGCAGAAGAAGCCGCCGGCAACCCCCGTCCACAGCAGGAAATAGCCCGACCCCGACACGCCCAGCCACAGACAGGAGGCTGCCATCAGCTTGGCATCGCCACCGCCGATCCAGCGCAGGGCGAACATGCCGGCCCCGGCAAACAGGGCGGCCAACGCCACGCCGACATGGGCCGCCACGGTCGACAGCGGCAACCCGACCGCCAGGGCTGTCGGAAAGAAGGCCCCGATCAGGATCAGCGAGATCCAGTTGGGAATGGTCATCGACGTCAGGTCCTTGAGCCCGGCGATGATCACCAGGGCCGGCAGGGACGCCAGAAGCATCAGGGTCAGTGTGTCCATGACCGGAACCCTTGCATGGCACGCGTTAAAACGGGGTTTCTCCGCCCCGCCTCGTCCGCGCCAACGACAAGGGGCCGAAGCGTCGCCGCTCCGGCCCCCATTCGGTTTTCAGGACGCGTCGGCGATTAGGCGCCGGCGGTGCCACCCATGCCGGTGACGACTTCGTTGAACTTGGTCTTGATGGTCGTGCCGAGCGCGGTCACGGCCGAGATGATGACGACGGCGATCAGGGCCGCGATCAGGCCGTACTCGATGGCCGTGGCGCCGGATTCGTCCTGGGCGAAACGCGAGATGAACTTGGTCATTGGATAGTCCTTTTTCTTGAGCGAGCTAACGATTGCACCATCAGGGTCTTCGGTTATGCCCGCTTGACCCCCTACACGCTCATCATGCACGGCACCGCTTAAGGACAAGTAAAGTGAACAGCTTTGCTTGGATTATTCATGGTTACCGGGATATTTACTCTAAAAATGGTGTCAGCACAGACTTTCAGGCTTTCTTGAGGATTCAGTGGTCCCTTGGGCCTCGCGCGCGCCTGACGCGGGCGCGCTGATGATATTGGAAGGCACACGCCCCATGGCCCGCTACCTGCCCCGCCCCCTGATGTTCGCTGCCGCCGCCCTTGTGGCCTCGGCCGTCGCCGCACCGGCCCTGGCCCAGGACCCGCTGCGGGTCGATATCGACCAGACCGCCCGCATCCAGCTGCGCGCGCCCGCCGGCTCCGTGATCGTCGGCAATCCGCAGATCGCAGATGTCACCGTGGTTGATGCCAACACCCTGTTCGTCACCGGCAAGGGCTATGGCGTGACCCAGATCGTCGCCGTCGACAGCATCGGCCGGACCGTCTTCCAGAGCCAGATCGTGGTCAGCGCCGGTGACTCCGGACAGGTGCGGGTCTGGCGCGGCGGCGAGGTGACCGAAATGGCGTGCGGCACCACCTGTTCGCCCAGCCTGCGTTCGAACGGCACGCCGTAATCATGCGCCGGGTGGCCCGATCGCGAACCGCCCTCGACCGCTTTCTGGCGGCACGGCGCGGCTCGACCGCGGTCGAGTTCGCCATGGTGGCTGCACCCTTCTTTTTCATGCTGTTCGCCGTGCTCGAACTGGCCTTTGTGTTCGTGCTCGACTCGGTGCTCGAGAATGCCGTCATCGAGACCGGTCGCCTGGTGCGCACCGGCCAGGCCGAGAGTCAGGGGTTCAATGCCGACCAGTTCAAGACGGCCATGTGCGACCGGATGAGCATCTTCTCCAGCGACTGTCTGGCCAGGGTCACGGTTGATGTGCGCGAGATTCCGCAGTTCACCAATCCCAATCCCCCGGACCCCACGGGTGGGGAGACCTTCAGCGAGGCGGGCCTCGGCTACGACAACGGCGACCCGGGCAGCCTGATGCTGGTCCGGGCCTGGTACCGGCACCGGCTGATAACGCCCTTCCTTGAGCAGGGCCTGGCCCGGATGGGCGATGGCCACGCGATCCTGACGGCCACCACCGCCTTTCGAAACGAGCCCTGGCGATGAGCGGACACGGCCTCCCCGGGCGTCCGTGGCGCCGGCTGGGATCGGACCGGCGCGGCGTCTCCGCCGTCGAATTTGCCATGCTGGCGCCGGTGATGATCTTCTTCTACTTCGGCCTCGCCGAATTTTGTCAGGGCTATATGGCCCAGAAGCGGGCCAGCCACTCCGCCGCCATGGTCGCCGACCTGATCGCCCAGCGCGAGCGGATCAGCAATGGCGAGATCGACGACATCTTCGAGATCGGCGAGCTGATCATGGCCCCGTTTACCGCCACCGGCATGAGCCTCCGGGTCTCCAGCGCCCGCCGGATTGATGCCAGTACTGTCCGTATCGACTGGAGCCGGGGCAGCGGTATGACCGCCCGAACCACCGGGAGCAGCATAGACGTGCCCGACGGCCTGATCGGGATCGGCGAGAGTGTGGTCGTGTCCGAGTCGCTCTACGACTATGACTCGCCGGTCGACTATATGATGCCGGGCATCACCACCTTCTCGCACACCTTCTATCTGCGCCCGCGCACGGTCGAGCGCGTGGCGCTGGTGCCCTAGCCCTCGGTCAGAGCCCGTTTGATCGCCGAGACCTTGGTCAAGACCTCGGCGGACTCGGCCGCCGGATCGCTGTCGGCCACGATCCCCGCCCCGGCCTGCGTCCGCCAGCGCCAGCGTCCGCCCCGGCGTTCGAACGGCAGCGTCCGGATCAGGACCGAGGCGGTCAGCGCACCGCCCTCCTCCCGCAGCAGCAGGCTGCCGCACCACGGCCCGCGCGGCGGTTCGTGCCCGGCGATGACCTTCATGGCCTGATGCTTGGGGGCGCCGGTAATGGACCCCGGAGGGAAGGTTGCCGCCATCACCTGTCCCACGCCCAGCCCCGGCCGAAGCCGGCCGCTGACGGTCGAGACCAGATGGTGGACATTGGCATAGGACTCCGGGGCGAACAGACGGTCAACGCGCACGGACGATGGTGCACAGACCCGCGACAGGTCGTTCCGCATCAGGTCGACGATCATGAGGTTTTCGGCCCGGTCCTTGGCCGAGGCCGCAAGGGCCTCGATTTCCGCCTGATCTGCGGCGGGATCGGCACGGCGCGGGCGGGTCCCCTTGATCGGCCGGGTCTCGACCCGTCCGCCCGGCTCCAGCGTCAGGAACAGCTCGGGCGAGTTGGACACCAGCGCCCGCTCTCCCAGCCGCCAGAAGGCCGCATAGGGCGCCGGACTGTCCCGGACCAGACGCAGGAAGACATCCAGCGGATCCGCCTCCGACGTCAGCGAGCCGGTCCAGCCCCGGGCGATATTGGCCTGGAACAGCTCCCCGGCGGCGATGCGCGCCACCACATCGGCCACGGCGGCGCGATAGGCCGCCTCATCGCTCTCGGCGTCGAAGCTCGTGGACAGCGGGCCTTCGGTGGCACCCTGCGGGCCTGCGGGTTGCGTCCAGCCCTCGGCCAGATCCAGCGCCCGCTCAGCCTCATTCAAGTCCCCTCCCCGGCCGATCGCTGTCAGGGTCCGTTCGGCCGTCTCGAACACCAGCCAGGCCGGATAGCGCGCGGCCATCAGGTCGGGCCAGATCGACGGCCTCGGCCCCGTGGCCGGACGGGCCCCGCCATCATAGGCCAGCAACTGCACCGCCCCTTCGGCCCAGACGGGATCATCCAGCAGGGCGGTGACCTGCGCCGCATCGGCCTCGATCTCGCGGACGGCATCGGGATCTGCAGCAATCAGCACCCGGCCGCCGGTGCCGCTGAACAGACCGAGCGTCCCGTCGCGCCCCCCGATGGCCCGCAACACCTCCAGCGGGTCACGCCACGGCAGGGCGCGTTCCCGCCGCGCCGCGTACGGCCGGATCATGCCGACAGTCGCTCCACAATCCGGTCCCGCCGGGCCGTGTCGATGCCCAGCGCCTCGGCGAGATAGCCGTCGACCGAGCCATGGGCCGTGGTCATCTCGGCGATGGCCGCGTCCAGAAACTCGGGCGCGACACCCAGAAAGGCCACGACCGCCGCATGCGACGCTGTACGCCCCGTCATGGTCTTCAGCCGCTCGGCGATGAAGCCGGCCTGCCCCTCAAGATCGACCGCCGTATTGGTCAGCAGATAGTCGGCCATCAGGTCATCGTGACCGACGCCCAGAAGGTGGTGGGTCAGCGCCGCCAGCAGGCCCGTCCGGTCCTTGCCCGCCGCGCAGTGGATCAGCACCGGCCGGTCGCTCTCGGCGAGCGCTTCGAAATAGCGGCGGAACAGATCGATGTGCGACGCCTCGAACGGCAGGCGGCGATAGGTGTCGGTCATGAAGGCCCGGCCCGACTCCTCGGTCAGATCGGCCGTCTTCAGGAAGGTCATATGGGGCGCCTCGCCGCCGTCGTCGTGGGCGCTTTCGATCAGGTGAGCTGCAAAGCCCTCGGGCCGGCGGCTTGGCTGGCCGCGTCGCTCGCTGGGGCGGCGCAGGTCGACCACCACCCCCAGATCCAGCGCGGCGAGCGCCGCCAGATCCGCCTCGGTCGCCCGGGCCTGATGGGCGCTGCGGAACAGCCGCCCGGGCCGCACATGCCGACCCGCGACCCCGGCGTAGTCGCCGAAGTCGCGGAAATTGTCGATCCCCTCAAAACGTCTCAGTCGCTCGCTCATGCCTCCCTCATAGCGCAGTCGGGAGGGCATGCCACCGTGACCCTTCGTCTGACGGATCAGCGCGGCGGGATCAGGGCCGACAGCGTGTCCAGATAGGCCATGAAGGCAGCCCGGCCGGCATCGGTCAGCTGCGCCTCGGTCAGGGGCTTGCGACCGAGGAACCGCTTGGTGATCTCGACGAAGCCCGCCTCCTCGAGCTTGCGCAGATGCACTGACAGGTTGCCGTCCGTGGTCTTCAGTCGGGCCTTGAGATCGCTGAAGTCGGCCATACCCGCACTGGACAGATAGGCCATGATACCCAGCCGTACCCGACCGTGGATCACGTCGTCGATCTCATTGATGTCGAACGACGGCTCCATCAGATCACCTCGGCCGGTTCCTGACGCACCAGGATCAGGCCGGGGATCAGGGCCAGCAAGACCAGTCCGACGGCGTAGCCCAGCCACAGCAACGGCGTGCCAATGAGGGCGGTGATGGCCGGCGCGCCGACCCAGCCACCGATGGCCAGCCACCACTGCCACTTCTGTCCCGACATGGTTGCCGAGACCGCCCAACCCGCGCCGTACAGGGCGAAGATCAGCGACGGAAACAGAAAGACCGGCACCTCGCTTTGCAGCTTGTAGGCCAGGATCGCCATCGACAGGGCCATGGTGAAGATGCCGAGCCCGACCCCCATCCAGCCGGCGCCGACGGCGCGATTGACCGCCGAACGCGCTCCGGGCTTGCTGCGGATCTTCGACTTCAGACCGATCAGGCCGATGAAGAACAGCACCAGGGCACCAAGCCAGACGTAGTTGTAGACGACCGGCTCGGCGGCGATCAGACCGCTGTCGATCCCGAAGTGGATCAGCGAAGCCAGACCGAAGCTTCCGCCGGCGACGATGAGGACTCCTCCACCCAGAACCGGCGTATTGCGCCCCTCTTCGGCCAGGGTGCGGATATAGGCGATGTCGTCCTGCGGGGACGTGGTGTCGTGATGGGGCATGGCCCTTCCCTCCAGTCAGCGGGGGCACTGCGCCCCGTGTGTGAGCCTTGATTGCCTCATGAACTTTGAAATGTAAAGTGCTTTCTTGTGGCCACAATCGACTACGGCGCTACGGCTGGCCCATGCGCATGAATTTCCACCGCCTCGCCTATGAAGAGATCGAGGTCTGCAACGCCCTGACGCTGGAGACCTTCCGGGCCTTCCTTGCGCCGGCGACGCCGAAGGCGGGGGGCCGGGCCCTCGAGATCGGGGCCGGCAATGCGGCCCTGGCCATCTGTCTGGCCCGGGACTTCGGCATGGTGGTCGAGGCGGTCGAGGTCGATATGGCGGTGGCGGCCCTGGCCCAGTCGCGCATCCATGAAGCGGGGGTTGCGGACCGGGTGACGCTGAGCCGGATGCGGTCGCTGACCCTGCTGGAGGATCTGCCGCCCCAGGACCTGATCCTGTGCGTCGGCGCCACCGACCCGGTCGGCGAGGAGCACCGCCAGCCGACCGACGCCTTCCGCGAACTGGCCGCCCGGCTGGCGCCCGGAGGCCTGCTGGTCTGGGGCGACCTCTACTGGACCGAGACCCCGCCCGAGCCCCTGGCCCGGGTCATGGCCCTGACCAATGCCTGCACGCCGCTGGCGGACTGGACGGCCGCCGCCGGGGCCGCCGGGCTGGAGGTGCTGGACATCCACGTGGCCGACGACGCGACCTGGCAGGCCTATATCGAGACCATGGACCGGGCGGCCCGCGACTGGATCGCCGCCCATCCGGACCGGATCGAGCGCCCGCACATCGAGGCGACGGCCGACCGGGTCCGGTCCTTCCTGACCTTTGCCCGGCCCTATACGGGCTTTGCCCTGCAGCTGATGCGCAAGGCCCAGGCCTGATCCGGCCCTAGCGGAACGGCGGCTCGTCAAAGGCGCGCAGCTTGCGGGAATGCAGACGCTCGCCCTCCTCGCGCAGCAGGTCGACGGTCTGGATGCCGATCTGCAGGTGCTCCGAGATGGAGCCTTCGTAGAAGCGGTTGGCCTGTCCCGGCAGCTTGATCTCGCCGTGCAGCGGCTTGTCCGAGACGCACAGCAAGGTCCCGTAGGGCACGCGGAAGCGATAGCCCTGGGCGGCGATGGTGGCCGATTCCATGTCGATGGCCACGGCCCGGCTCTGGTTGAAGCGCAGGGCCGAGCGGGTGTAGCGCAGCTCCCAGTTCCGGTCGTCGGTGGTGACGACCGTGCCGGTCCGCAGGCGCAGCTTGACCTGATCGCCCGGCATGCCGCTGACCGACTTGGTCGCGTCATAGAGGGCGCGCTGGACCTCGGCGATCGAGGGGATGGGGATGTCCGGCGGCAGCACCGCGTCCAGCACATGGTCATCGCGCAGATAGGCGTGGGCCAGCACATAGTCGCCGATCGACTGGCTGGCGCGCAGCCCGCCGCAGTGGCCGATCATCAGCCAGACGTGCGGCCGGGTCACGGCCAGGTGGTCGGTGATGGTCTTGGCGTTCGACGGACCGACGCCGATGTTGACCAGGGTGATGCCCTTCGCGCCCGGCGCCGTCAGGTGATAGGCGGGCATCTGGTGCTTTTTCCAGGCCGTGTCGCTGATCGCGGCCTCGGGGTCGGGGGTATCGCGCGTGATCACGATACCGCCGGCGCAGGACAGGGTCTGATAGGGGCTGCCGGGCCGCTTCAGCTCGGCGATGGCCCAGCTGACGAACTCGTCGACATAGCGGTTGTAGTTGGTGAACAGCACATAGGACTGGACGTCGTCAACCGGCGTGCCGGTGTAGTGTTTCAGCCGCGCCAGCGAGAAGTCGGTCCGAAGGCCGTCAAAGTGCGACAGCGGAAAATCGCCCGAGGTGTCGAACAGGCCGTCGGCGATCTCGTCGCCGATGTGGGCCAGCTCGGTGGTCGGAAACCAGCGGGCGAGCGCTGCCGTCATCGACCTGTCCAGCGCCACCTCAGCCCCGTCCAGCACATAGGGGAAGGGGATTTCCTGGCGCGACAGACCGACCTCGAAGGTCGCGTCATATTCGTCGGCCAGCAGGGTCAGCTGTTCCTTCAGATAGCTGCGGAACAGGTCGGGGCGGGTGACCGTGGTCGCATAGGTCCCCTGCTTCGACAGCCGGGCATAGGCGCGGGGCTGAAGGTCCTGGGGCCGGTCGCCGTGCCAGCGGATGCGCAGTTCGGGATAGGCGAACAGGCCTTCGGCGCGGGCGGCCGGGTCCGGGCGGGTGCCATGCTGGACGAAGTCCCGCACCGCCTGGCGCAGGGTGTCGACGGATTGGGTGTAGAGGGTTTCAAGGCGGTCGATTACCGCGTCGGGGGTCATTTGCTCTGTCATGGCCTCCTCTAGCGGAACAGTATGACCATGGCGAGACGGCAATCTACTGGCCGTTACGGACCCGTTCGATCCGCGCCAGAGACACCTCATCGCCGGCATAGTGGGCGATCAGGGCCGCCTCATCGGCCTCGAGGGTGTCGCATTGCAGCTCGGCAACGGCTGCTTCGATCTGCGCACCGCGTTCGGCGTCATAGGCCTCCTCGCCCGTCCAGTGGTCGCAGCCCAGTCTGCGACCGGCCCAGCCCAGAATGTCGGCCGGAACGGTCGTTGCGGCGGTGATCAGCGGATCATTGACCTGCAAGTGCTCAATCACCAGACGGTCCCCGTCGATGGCCAGCGACAGCCAGGCATCGCCGCCGGTCGGGCAGCAGTTGGCATCATTGTCCTGCCACAGGCTGGTCTCGGCCATCAGGGCCGGCCAGCGATAGCCGACGCCCTTCCACACCGCGAGGCCGGGCGGCAGCCGGTCGGCGAGGTCCGCTTTCCAGCTGGTCACATCGATCTGGGCGAAGGGGCGGTCGGCGTCGGGGGTCCAGCGGAACAGGACGTCGGCATTCATGCGGCCGGTGCCGTCGTGATAGCCGGGCACGGCGATATAGAGGTCTCCCTGCCCCTCGATCAGGACCGGCGGCTGATGGACGACCGCGGTCTGCACCCAGGTCGCCGCCTTGAGCCGCCCTTCAGCCATGGGCGTGTAGAGGATGACAGCCGCCAGCGGCATATTCCCTTCGCCGCCGGTCCGGAGCTGTTGCCAGTAGAGGCTGCGCGCGGGCGCTCCCGCCTCCGCATCGGCCGGTAACAGCATGACACCGGCGGCCTCGACCCGGCAGGCGTCCAGACCCAGCGGCGGACAGGCGGTGGCGAGCGAGTCAAAGTCGGTCACATGGCCCGCCATCTGGCGATCCCGGGCGGTGGCACGTTCCAGTTCGGCGATCCGTTCCGCCTCCATGGCCGGGCGCCCGGCGGGCTCCGTCTCTTCCCACCACAGGCGCCATTCACGGGCCGCGTCGCGGGCATCGACCGGCAGGGGTGTTGCGGCCAGATAGTCGGCCTCGGCCCGGTCGACGGCGCTCTGGGCGAAGGCCGGGGCGGCGGTGGCCAGCGTCAGGGCGACGGTAATAGCGAGACGGCGCAGCATCACGGATCCTCCTTCAGGCGTGGCCGCAGTGTGCGCGCTCAGACGGGGCGATCCAAGGTCCGGTGGAAAAAGTCAGAGACCTCGGCCAGCACCGGGGCCTTCTTGCGGAACAGGGGCGAGAAGGTCGCCACGAGGTCGGCGTGGTTCAGGTCTTCATAGAAGCGGGCGGTGCAGGTGCCGCCGACGGCATCCATCCGCTCGCACAACAGGCGGGTGTCCTCGGCATGGACCACCTCGTCGGCGGTGCCGTGGCCCAGCCACAGTGGCGGGGCGTCGGCGCGGGCGAAGGTGATCGGCTGGGTAAGGGTCGGGTCCGGCGCCCGGCCAAAGGCATTGACCGAGGCCTTCACATCGAACGGCAGGAATTCATAGGGTCCCGCCAGCCCGGCCGCCGCCCGGATCAGGCCGGACCGGTCGACGGCGGCCATATAGCGCCGGTCCAGCGCGATCATCATGGCCAGATGGGCGCCCGCCGAATGGCCGAGCACGCCGAGGCGGTCGGGGTCTCCGCCAAGGTCGCGGACCCGGTCCGCGGCCACCGCCGTGGCCAGGGCCGCATCCTCGACGAAGCCGGGGAAGTGGACCTCGGGCACCAGCCGGTAATCCGGCAGGACGACGACGAACCCCCTGGCCGCCAGCGCCTGGGCCGCCCAGCCGTAGACGTCGCGCGACCCCGAATCCCAGCCCCCGCCATAGAAGAACACCAGCGTCGGCACCGGCGCGGCGGTCGAGGCACCGGTCGGGGCATAGACGTCCATCTTCTGGCGCGGGTCGTCGCCATAGGGCAGGTCGCGGGCGACGCGCCGGGCCCCGGAATCGCGCGGCCCCAGACTGTTGAGCAGGCCCAGCGGCGAGCAGGCGGCGGCAAGCCCGGCCAGCAGGCTGGCCAGGGTGGCACGGCGGGTCATGGAAGCACTCGGGATCATCATCATGGGACCTTAGATACGCGCGAACGCGGGATTTGGCTGCCGGGGCGGGGACGCGGGCGGGGGTTCGGGCGAGGAAAATACCGTCTGAACCGTCTGAATGGTCTGAAATGCGCGCCTCCGTCTGCCGGGGCTGTGGCAACCGGACAGTATGGGTGAGGCGGGGACAGGGGCGGGAAGAACGGTGCGGGAACCTGGAAGGGTGTTGAACGCGCGGAAGTTTCGGGCGGCGAGTGTGATGGCTGTTGTCTCCTCCCTATCGAGGATGGGGAGGTGGCGCGGTGCGAAGCGCCGTGACGGAGGGGCTCTTGAGAGCGGGCTGGGGGCTAAAGAGCCCCTCCACCGCTACGCGGTCCCCCTCCCCGACTTCGTCAGGGAGGAGACAGTCGCTCGGTTCTCCCAGAAAAACAGACCGTATACCAAGCAGATGTCATTTTTTCTGTCGCAAACTGTCATATAATATTTACATTGCCATCAATCGGCGCATTCTGTGAGGGAAGACGCCCGGGAGCGTCCCCTTTCGCTGGAGGCCTACGCCCATGATCCGTACTGCCCTGTCCCTGTCCCTTGCCGCCGGCCTGGCCCTTGCGGCCGCCGTGCCCGCCTCGGCTTCGGTCGATCCGAAAACCCAGCGCGCGCCGGCCCAGACCGTGATGATCTGTGCCGAGGATTCCGCCACCCGGGCCAGCTTCGAGCGCGAGTATGGCGAGCGGCCGGTATTCGTGTCGGCGCAGGGCCTGCTGGCCGCGCGCGATGCCGGCGAGCGCTGGGAAGCCCCGCGCTGCATGACCGAGCGCGAATACGCCCGCTATGAGCGGATCAGCGAACAACGCGCCGAACTGCGCCGCTAAGGCTCTGTTCCAACACAATAAGGGACGCGGAGGTCTGACCTCTGCGTCCCTTTTTCGTGGCGATACGGCGGGGTCG
>JAHJYN010000086.1 GCA_018826885.1 Alphaproteobacteria bacterium
CAAACAGCTTCGTCTTCAGTCCAGGTAGGTTTCATGCTGGTCGTTCGCCCCGCCGGTCCCGGCGATCTGGATTCCCTGCTGGAACTGGCCATCCTGTCCGGGCCCGGCTTCACCAGCCTGCCGGAAGACCCGGACCAGCTGAGCGAGCGGCTGGACCTGAGCCGCGACAGTTTCACGGGGAAGATCGAGGCGCGGGAGCGCTGGTACACCCTGATGCTCGAGGAATCCGAGACCGGCGACGTCGACGGCGTGGGGTCGGTCAAGGCGGCGGTCGGGCTGAACCGGCCCTTCTTCAGCTTCCGGGTGGTGAACAACACCCAGTCCTCGCCGTCGCTGGGCATCAAGCTGGAACAGAAGACCCTGGTGCTGGTCAATGAATGCACCGGCTGGTCCGAGGTCGGCTCTCTGTTCCTGAAGGCCGACCGACGCAAGGGCGGGGCCGGCCGGCTGTTGAGCCAGTCGCGCTATATGCTGATCGGCGCCGAGCCCGACCTGTTCGCCGACACGGTGCTGGCCGAGCTGCGCGGTGTCTTCACGCCCGACGGGGCCTGCCCCTTCTGGGATCATGTGGCGCACAAATTCTTTCCGATGGAGTTCGACGAGGCCGACCGGATGACCGGTTCGACCGACAAGCAGTTCATTCTGGATCTGGCTCCCCGCCATCCCGTCTATGTCGAGTTGCTGCCCGAACCCGCGCGCGCCGTGATCGGCAAGGTCCATCCCCAGGGCGTGCCCGCCATGGCCCTGCTGGAGTCCGAGGGCTTCCGTCCCAACGGTCTCGTCGACATCTTCGACGCCGGCCCGACCGTCACCTGCCAGCGCGACAACATCCGCACTGTGCGCGACGCCCGTCGCCTGACCGTGAAGATCGAAGCCGAGGTCGACGCCGAGCTGCCCAGCCTGATCTCGACCGACCACGTCACCGGCTTCCGGGCCGTGCGCCAGAAGGCCGCCATCGACACCGATACTGTAATCCTCAACGCCGAGACCGCCGCCGCCCTCAAGGTCAGGGCCGGTGATACGGTGCGCGTGAAAAGCTGATCTGTAAGGACTCCGCATGACCACCTTTGCTTCCATCGACCCCGCGACCGGCGCCACCGTCTGGGAGGGACCGGCCTCGACCGGCAGCGAGGTGGCACAGGCCGCAGCCCGGGCGCGCGCCGCCTTTCCCGACTGGGCCGACCGTCCGCGTCAGGAGCGGATCGATGCCATGAAGCGCTATCAGGCGGTGCTGAAGGCGCGGGCGCCCGAGATCGCCGAGGCCATCAGCCGCGAGACCGGCAAGCCTCTGTGGGAGACCCGGACAGAAGCCACGGCCATGCAGGGCAAGGTCGACATCTCGATCCGGGCCTATGACGAGCGCACCGGCGAGCGCACGTCCGAGACCGGCTTCGGCCGCGCGACCCTTCGCCACCGTCCCCACGGCGTGGCGGCGGTGCTGGGGCCGTTCAACTTCCCCGGCCATCTGCCCAATGGCCATATTGTCCCGGCCCTGCTGGCGGGCGATACGGTCATCTTCAAGCCGTCCGAGGAAACCCCGCTGACCGGTCAGCTGATGGTCGAGTGCCTCAAGGAGGCCGACCTGCCTGACGGCGTCGTCAATCTGGTCCAGGGCGGACGTGACGTAGGGGCGGCCCTTCTGGATCAGGACATCGACGCCCTGATGTTCACGGGCTCGGGCGCAGCCGGTGCCCATTTCAAACGCCACTTCGCCGACAACCCCCATATCATTCTGGCGCTGGAGCTGGGCGGTAACAATCCGCTGGTGGTCTGGGATGCCGCCGATGCCGAGGCCGCCGCCGGCCTCATCCTCCAGTCTGCCTTCATCACCACCGGCCAGCGGTGCTCGTGCGCCCGTCGGCTGATCCTGCCCGAAGGGCCGCAAGGCGATGCCATTGTCGAGGCCGTCGCCGCCCTGGCCGACCGGATCGTCTTCGCGCCGTGGGACAGCGATCCCGAGCCCTACGGCGGTCCGCTGATCTCGAACCGCGCCGCCAGCGCCGCCCTCCATGCCCTGCAACAACGCATCGATGCCGGGGCCCGGGTGATCCGCGCCTCGGGCCTGATCGACGGCCTGTCTCCCGCCTTTGTCAGGCCGTCAATCATTGACACGACCGGCGTCGAGGTACCGGACGAAGAAATCTTCGCCCCCTTCCTACAGATCCGTCGCGTGCCGGACTTCGACACCGCCCTGCGCGAGGCCAATGCGACGAAGTATGGGCTGTCAGCAGGCCTCGTGTCGGATGACCCGGCCAACTGGCAGCGGTTCATTCACCGCATTCGGGCGGGCGTGGTGAACTTCAACCGCCCGACCACGGGTGCTGCCGGCGACATGCCGTTCGGCGGCCTCGGCCAGAGCGGCAATCACCGTCCGAGCGCCTGGTATGCGGCGGACTATTGCGCCTATCCGGTCGCCAGCTTCGAGGCTGACGCCGTGAAGAACATGGAAAGCGAGATCAAAGGCTTGCGACCGTGACCTCAACTGCTGTCGAGGCCAATGCCGACGGCCTGATCGGGCCCACCCACTCCTACGCCGGGCTGTCGCCGGGCAATTTGGCGTCGAGCCTGCATGCGGGAAAGCCCTCCAACCCGCGCGCGGCTGTGCGTCAGGGCCTGGACAAGATGAAGATGCTGGCCGATCTCGGCCTGCCCCAGTTCGTGCTTCCGCCGCAGGAACGGCCCGATATCGGTTTCCTCCGGGGCCTCGGCTTTTCCGGATCGGATGCGCAGGTCTTGGAGCGGGCCTGGACGGAAGCGCCCACCTTTGCCGCAGCGGCCTGCTCGGCCTCGTCCATGTGGGCCGCCAATGCGGCAACCGTGACACCCAGCGCGGACGCCGCCGACGGCCGGGTACATTTAACCCCTGCCAATCTGGCGACCAATCTGCACCGGTCGCTCGAGCACCCGCAGACGAAGCGCGCGCTGGACGCCCTGTTCCCCGACCCATCGCGCTTTGCCGTCCACGACGCCCTCCCCGGCGTCAGCCACCTCGCCGACGAGGGCGCTGCCAACCACGTTCGCCTGTGCGCGGAGCACGGCGCGCCCGGCGTCAATCTGCTGGTGTGGGGACGCGAAGCCTGGGAGGGCTGGGACGGCCCCTACCCGGCGCGCCAGACCCACGAGGCCTCGCAGGCGCTCGCGCGGCGTCATGGGGCAGCGGGCGCCGTCTTCCCCCGTCAGGGCCGGGGAGCGATCGCAGGCGGGACCTTCCACAACGACGTGGTCTGCGTGGGCGCGCTCAACACCCTGTTTTTCCATGAGTTGGCGTTCGAGGACAAGGCGGGCACGCTCGCCGCGATCCGCAGCGCCGCCGAGGGACGGTTCGACCCGATCTTCGTCGAGGTCTCCGCCGCCGACCTGCCGCTGGCCGACGCCATCTCCAGCTATCTGTTCAACTCGATGCTGATCCAGGTTCCGGGCGAGGATCGCCTGACCCTGATCTGCCCGACCGAGACCCGCGACAACCCGCGTAGCCACGCCGTGGCCGAACGGATCGCGGCCTCAAACGGCCCGATCGGTCGGGTGCGGTATGTGGATGTGCGCCAGTCGATGATGAACGGCGGCGGCCCGGCCTGCCTGCGCCTGCGCGTGGTGCTGACCGACGCGGAGCTCGCGGCGACCAACCCGGCCATGCGCCTGACGGATGACCTGTATGCGCGCCTCGGCGACTGGGCTGACCGCTGGTACCGCGAGACGCTGCGCCCGGCCGACCTGGCAGATCCGGCCCTGCTGGGGGAGTCCCGAGGAGCGCTGGACGCCCTCACCGGTATTCTCTCGCTGGGGCGCGACTTCTACCCCTTCCAGCGCGCCTAGGCGGCGAAACGTCCACCCTTGGCGGCATAGGCCTGGGTGCCGCGCGTGAAAACGGTGTCGGTCGACAGGATGGCGTCGATAGCGATGTCGTCCTTGCCCTCAAGACGGTCATAGATCGGGCCGAAGTCCTTCAGCGTCTCGTCTTTCAGGGCTTCCAGGCTGTCGATGACGAAATAGACCTGCTGGAAGTCGTCGATCCGGTACAGGGTGCGCATCACCCGCTCCAGATCAAAGCCGAGGCGGTTCGGCGACGGATCCTCCAGGGCGAACACGCTCTCGGTCGAGGACGAGACAATCCCGGCGCCATAGATGCGCAGGTTGTCGCCTTCCTTCATCAGCCCGAACTCGACGGTGTACCAATACAGCCGCGCCAGATTGGCCAGCATGCCGCGTTTCGCCGCCCGCTGGCCGCCCTTGCCATAGGCCTCCATATAGGCGGCAAAATCGGGATCGGTCAGCATCGGCACATGGCCGAAGACGTCGTGGAAGATGTCCGGCTCCTGCAGATAGTCCAGCTGGTCCGGCTTGCGGATGAACTGGCCCGACGGAAAGCGCCGGTTGGCCAGGTGGTCGAAGAACACCTCGTCCGGCACCAGGCCCGGCACGCAGACCACCGTCCACCCGGTCAGGGCCTGCAGCTTGGGGTTCATCGTCTCGAAATCGGGAATGCCGCCGGTGTTGAGGTCCAGCGCATCCAGCCCGTTCAGGAAGGCCTCGCTGGCGCGTCCCGGCAAGATTTTCATCTGCCGGGCGTAGAGGGTGTTCCAGGTGTCGTGCTCGACCCGCGTGTAGGCCGACCAGTCCTGCGGAATGGTCCAGTCTTCGGCCGCGCCCTCGGGCGGCGCTTCAAAGACGTGTTCGAAATCGGACATGGGGTCCCCCTTCGCATCGGGATGAATTGGTGGCCATCCTAGGCGTTCGCAGGATCAAGGACCATACGGGCGATGGCGAACCCGCCTTAGTTCAGGTCGACGAATCGGGGTTGGAGCCGTCCTTGATCATCGTGCCGAAACCAACACTTCAGGTGCGGAAGGGCTGCGTTTTCCGGTTCCGGCCCGGCCATCAGGCTCTGCTCAGCCGCATAGACGAGCACACCCGTGGTCTCGTCCAGCACCAGCACCTTGTAGAAGGGCTGGTCCGTCGACACCGCGCCGGTCTCTCCCACAGGACCGTCATAGCTGGCGTCAACGTCAATGATCACACCGCTGAAGGCGTCGTCCCGCTGGCGGACGCTCTGGCCCAGTCCGAATTTGGCAGCTCTGGTCTTCATCATGGAGGCATACTGACCGCCTCCGCCTGAGCCCGGTCCGACCCTTTCGTTCATTTTCGCGACAGACTGGCTTGGCGCGGATCATCGCATGCGGTTAGTCTGTCGGTGACGGGGACCGTTCTGGTTCCCCATTTGAAAGTTCGGCCATGCCGGAGATCGACGGCGCGCCTGCGGGGCGCGACGGAAGGTCCCCCCGCCCTGGCGATGCGGCGAACGTGCCGCAACTCTATGGCGCCCTTGATCTGGGGACCAACAATTGTCGCCTGCTGATCGCGCGTCCCACGCGTGACGGCTTCCGGGTGGTCGACTCGTTCAGCCGCATCGTCCGGCTGGGGGAAGGCATCAGCCGCACCGGTCGGCTGACGGTCGACGCGATGGACCGGGCCTACGATGCCCTCTCCATCTGTGCCGAGCGGGTCGCCAAGAAGAACCTGCCCTCCGAACGGATCGCGGCCGTCGCCACCCAGGCCTGTCGCGCGGCCGAGAATGGTCCCGAATTCATCGAGCGTGTGCGCGTCGGTACCGGTCTGAAGCTTCGCATCATCTCTCCCGACGAGGAGGCCCGGTTGTCCGTTGAGGGCTGCCGCAATCTGCTCGACAGCAGTTCGCAGGCGGTTCTGGTCGTGGACGTCGGAGGGGGCTCGACCGAGTTGTCGTGGCTGGTCCGTGCGGGACAGGGCTTCGAGACGGTCGGGTGGATGTCCGCCCCCGTCGGAGTCGTGACCCTGGCCGAGGGCCATCCCGAGACCTCGGTCGATCCGCTGGACTGGTACGAGGCGATGGTGGGGCAGATGGCATCGGCCATCAGCTCGGCCCCTGTGAACGGCACCGTAAAGGCCCTGTTCGACGAGGGGCGCGCGCACCTCGTCGGCACTTCGGGAGCGATCACAAGTCTGGCCGGAATCCATCTGAAATTGCCTCGCTATCAGCGAGATCGCGTCGATGGCCTGTGGATGACCCGGGGTGATTGCGAAGCGGCGGCCCAACTGCTGCTCGATCTCGGCCCCGAAGGCCGGGCGCGAAATCCCTGTATCGGCCCGGACCGCGCCGATCTCGTCATGGCGGGCGCGGCCATCCTCGAAGCCGTGCAGCGGGCCTGGCCGTGCGAGCGCGTACGCGTCGCGGACCGGGGCCTGCGCGAGGGCCTGCTTCTGGAGCGAATGCGATCCGGCAAACGCCGCCGGCGCCGGTCCCGGGGACGTCGCTAGGTCACCCGAAGGCCGGGTCGCTCACCTGAACCGGCAGTTCCAGGTCGCAGATTGAAAAGTCTGCGCCCCGATGCAGTCGGACGCTTTCGATGGTGGTGGCAAAGATCGGCGAGCCGGCGTCCAGCACCCGGGCGGTCGGGCGGCTTTCGACCGGAAGGTCCGAGGCCACACGAACCCGCAGCATGCGATCCGGCTCGGCCGGCACCATACCGCTCGGCTCCTCACCGACCTTGAGCGCCCTCACGACGTCCAGCCCGACGATCACGCGGCCCCAGACCGTGTAGCGTTTATCCAGAGACGGATAGGCTTGGCGCATCAGGAAGAACTGGCTGTTGGCCGTATCGGGGTCCTCGTCCCGGGCCATGCCGGCCACGCCCGGACAATAGATGGCCCAGCCATGCACCATGCCGTCGCTGGTGCGAGGCATCAGCTCGGCCGGCTGGGTCTGGATGGGAAGCGAGCCGACGAAGCCCAGCAGGGCCCCCATTGGCGCGGCCACCGGGGTGAAATCCATGTCAGGGCCGCGACGGAAAGTGAACTCGCCGGCGAGGTCCGGATAGGCGCTCTGGCCGTCACCCGTGCCGAGGGGATCGCCCGTCTGGGCCATGAACCAGTCGATCACCCGGTGCCAGGCCAGACCGTCATAGAAGCCCAGGCCCGACAGTAGGCGAATGCGCTCGACATGCAGCGGCGCGACAGCGGGAGCCAGCTCCACCAGAATGCGACCCTTGGTCGTGTCGATGATCAGCAGGTTCTCCGGCGCGACGAGGCGCCAATCCTGCGAAGGCGGCGGCGCCATGGCAGCCGCAGGTGTCTCGACGGGCGGGGCCGGAGGGGGTGCCTCCTGCGCAGGGGCGGGCGTGGCCATTGCCAGCACCATCATGCCGGTCAGGGCCTTCATAACGTTCACAGGGCGCATGCGCTTCCTCCCCTGACTGGCCTACTGGACTCGCGACGGCAGCTGCACGTCGCAGATGTTGAAGTTCGCACCGCGGGCTGCGCGGGCCTCCGCAATGAGCTGCGTCGCCTCGGGACTCGCATCGCGCAGCACCTGCACCGTGGGGCGATCCGCCTCGGGCAGCGCCGTGGCCAGCCGTACCCGCACAAGGGTGTCCGGGTCCGCGCCGACCCGTCCGTTGTCGGACTCGGGGCCCGACTTGAGCGCCGTGACGACGTCCAGCCCGTCGACGATCCGGCCAAACGGCGTGTAGATACCGTTCAGCGCATCCTCCCGTCCCGTCATCAGGAAGAACTGGCTGTTGGCGCTGTCCAGACTGCCCGCCCGGGCCATGCCGACCACGCCGGGGCAGAATATCCCCTGCGCCCCGACCTTGAAGTCCGCCGTCACCATCATCTGGCTGTCCGGTTGGGTCACGATCGACATGCCCCGCATGATGCCCCGCATGCCAGGGCCGCTGTCCTCCACGAGCACAAAGCCACTGTCCCGTCCGCGTCGGAAATTCAGCTCGGCAGACACGTCGGCGAGCTCACTGCCGCCGCCACCGGTTCCCATCGGGTCGCCGGTCTGGGCCATGAAGCCCTCGATGACCCGGTGAAAGGTGTGGCCGTCATAAAACCCCCGATCCGCCAGGGTGGTCACCCGTTCGACATGGGCTGGCGCTACATCCGGAAACAGTTCGACGAGGACCCGGCCCTTGCTGGTCTCGACCACCAGCAGCCGCTCGGCCGGAACCGTGCGCCAGCTGGATGACTCCTGGGCCAGGGCGGGAAGCGGCGCAGCACCCAGCAGCAGGGCGGACAGAGCCATGGCACGGCGGGATTTCATCAGCATACATATCACCTGTCAGTTTCCGCCCTTGACCCGGGTGCGGACACGCGCCGCGACCGCGGGGCTTACAAAACTCTCGATCTTCCCATCCAGACGGGCAATCTCCTTGACCAGTCGCGAGGCGATCGCCTGATGTCGCGGATCGGCCATCAGGAATACGGTCTCGATCTCACTGTTCAGGCGCTGGTTCATGGCCGTCATCTGGAACTCGTACTCAAAGTCGGCGACGGCGCGCAGGCCCCGCACGATGACATTGGCATTCAGCGACTCGGCGAAATGCATGAGCAGCGTATCAAACGGCTGGACTATGATGTCGGCGTTCAGCGTCAGCACTTCGGCCTTCAGCATTTCGACCCGCTCCGCCGTCGTGAACAGCGGCCCCTTGTCGTCGTTCTGGGCGACGCCGATGACAAGCTGATCAACCAGCTTCACGGCCCGGCCGATGATATCCATATGGCCATTGGTGACGGGATCGAAGGTTCCCGGATACAGCCCGATGCGCATGTCTCGGCCTCCCTCAGTCTATCCGGCTTAGCATCGGTCGCGCCCGGCTCCTAGACCGGCTGCGGTTCGGCCCGCGACCATGCGGCGCTGATGTTTGTCAGCCGTTCGACGCTGACGGCAAACGCATGATCGCCGATGGCCGCGACGGCGCAGGCGGGCGTCGCGCTATTGGTGATGAAGGCTCCCTCGAAGCCCACCAGATCGTCCAGCGTAACCACCCGGGTTTCCTGCTTCAGCCCGACATCGGTCAGATGCGCCTTGATCAGAGCTTGGGAGACGCCCTCGAGCATGGGGGCGTCGGGCCAGACCACCGTATCGCCGTACACAAAGCCGATGTTCCAGAGGCTGCCTTCGGAGATACGCCCCTCCGCGTCGACGAACAGAGCGTCGTCATTTCCGGCGAGCCGTGCCTCTCGACGTGCCCGGATCAGTCCCATGGTCGCCACATGCTTCAGGTCGGGCGTCTCGCGGGCATAGGTCTGCACCTGCAGCCTCAACGGCGTTTCGCCGAGGGGGGGCACCGGGGGAAAGACGCCGACCATGACGCGGGGCACGCCCTCATGGGCCGGGGACCGCGGGCTGATCTCGCGCGAAAACAGGCTGACCCGAACGAAGGCGTCGGGCCGGTCGCCCAGGGCCTGACGAATCAGGGCCCGCACCCGGTCCTCGGGAACCGGCGCGCCGAACAGGTCGGAGCCCGCATGGGTCAGGCGCGCCAGATGCCGGTCCAGCCCCCGTACCGCCCTGGCCGAAACCGCAAACGAGGTGTAGGCGCCATAGTTGACGAGCGCCTGATGCGTCAGGTCCTCAACCGTCGCCGGCGCCCCGTCGATCCAGAGATCGCCAGCCGCCAAGGCCGTCAGCCCTCGCCGGCCTCGCCGACGTCGCCGTCGCTGCCCGGCGCATCCTCGTCGCCCGGCGTCTCCGCCAGACGCTCGACGGACACGACCTTCTCGCCCTCGGCAGTGCGGAAAACGGTCACGCCCTGGCTGGAGCGACCGACCACTCGGATCTGTCCGACCGGCGTGCGGATCATCTGGCCGCCCGACGTCACCAGCAGCAGGTCGTCCGTATCCTCGACGGGGAAGGAGGCCGCCAGACGGTTGCCCGCGCGTCCCCCCAGGCCGTGGGCCGTCAGCCCCTGCCCACCCCGGCCCGTGCGCCGGTACTCATAGGCCGACGAGCGCTTGCCGAAGCCGGTCTCGGTGATGGTCAGGATGAACTGTTCGGCGGCACCCAGTTCCGCGATACGCTCGGGCGAGATCGGAGCCTCGGCGACGGCTTCGTCATCGGCCTCGACGACCGTGTCATCGTCGCCCTCACCCGCGGCACGGCGCATGGCATTGGCGTGTTTGACGTAGGCGGCGCGTTCCTCGGGCGTGGCATCGACCCGGCCGAGGACGGCCATGGAGATGACCTCGTCCGTGGGCTGCAGGCGCACCCCGCGCACACCGGTCGACTTGCGGCCCTTGAAGACGCGGACATCGTCAGCCTTGAACCGGATGGCCCTGCCCATGGCCGTCGTCAGCATGATGTCGTCATCGGCCTGGCACAGACCGACACCGACCATGTGGTCGCCCTCTTCCAGCTCCATGGCGATCTTGCCGGCCCGGTTGACGGTGGCGAAGTCCGACAGCTTGTTGCGACGCACATCCCCCGACCGGGTCGCGAACATGATGTCGTAATTGTCCCACTCGGACTCGTTCTCGGGCAGGGGCAGCACATTCATGATGCTGTCGCCCGGATCGATCGGCAGCAGGTTCACAAAGGCCTTGCCGCGCGAGGTCGGCCCTCCCAGCGGCAGGCGCCAGGTCTTCAGCTTGTAGGCCTTGCCGTTCGAGGCAAAGAACAGCACCGGCGTATGGGTCGAGGCCGAGAAGACACTGACAACGGCATCGTCATCCTTCATCGCCACGCCCGACCGGCCCTTGCCGCCGCGGTGCTGGGTCCGATAGGCGTTCAGGGCCACGCGCTTGACGTAGCCGCCGTGGGTGACGGTGACGACCATGTCCTCACGCGGGATCAGGTCCTCGTCTTCCATATCGGCATCGCCTTCGCCGATCAGGGTGCGGCGCGGCACGGCGAACTGGTCCCGCACCGCGATCAGGTCCTCGCGAATGATGGCCAGCACGTGCTTGCGATCCGACAGGATCGTCAGGTGGCCCTGAATGGTGTCGGCCAGGCCGCGGGCTTCACCGAAGATATCGTCACGGCCCAGACCGGTCAGGCGCGACAGGGTCAGGGCCAGGATGGCGCGGGTCTGTTCGTCGGTCAGACGGATCTTGTCGCCCTCGACCAGCACAGTGCGCGGATCGGCGATCAGCTCAACCAGGGCCATCATGTCCCCGACCGGCCAGGACTTGGCCTGCAGGCGTTCGCGCGCCTCGGCCGGATCGACCGACGACCGGATGATGTGGATGACCTCGTCGATATTGGCGACGGCGACGGCCAGACCGACCAGCACATGGCCGCGGTCGCGGGCCTTGCCCAGCTCGAACTTGACGCGTCGGACGACCACTTCCTCGCGGAACTCGAGGAAGGCCTCCAGCATGCGGCGCAGGCCCATCTGCTCGGGGCGGCCCTGATTCAGGGCCAGCATGTTGACGCCGAACGAGCTCTGCAGGGCGGTGTAGCGATACAGCTGGTTCAGGATCACGTCGCCGGACGCATCGCGTTTCAGCTCGATGACGATCCGCATGCCCTGACGCGCCGACTCGTCGCGCACGTCGGCGATGCCTTCGAGACGCTTCTCGCGCACCATTTCCGCGATCCGCTCGATCAGCGTCTGCTTGTTCACCTGGAACGGCAGTTCCGTGATGATGATCGCCTCGCGATCCTTGCGGATCTCCTCGATCGTGGCCTTGCCCCGCACGATGATCGAGCCCCGGCCCTCACGCAGCGCATTGCGCGGCGCGGTGCGCCCCATGATCTCGCCGCCGGTCGGGAAGTCCGGCCCGGGGACGATGTCCAGAAGGGCCTCGTCACCCATGTCCGGGTCGTCCAGCAGGGCCACGGCCCCGTCCACGACCTCGCCCAGATTGTGGGGCGGGATGTTGGTCGCCATGCCGACGGCGATGCCGCCCGCACCATTGACCAGAAGATTGGGCAGCCGCGCCGGAAGAACGACGGGCTCCAGTTCCTTCTCGTCATAGTTCGGCTGGAAATCGACGGTGTCCTTGTCGATGTCGGTCAGCAGCGCCACGGCCGCCGGCGCCATCCGGGCCTCGGTATAACGCATGGAGGCCGGCATATCGCCGTCGACCGAGCCGAAATTGCCCTGGCCGTCGACCAGCATCAGCCCCATCGAGAAGGGCTGGGCCATGCGCACCAGCGCCATATAGACCGAGGCGTCGCCGTGCGGGTGGAAGCGACCCAGCACGTCACCGACGACGCGCGCACACTTCGAATAGGCGCGCTCGGGCGTCATGTTCAGGTCGTGCATCGAATACAGGATGCGGCGGTGAACCGGCTTCAGACCATCGCGCACATCGGGCACGGCCCGGCTGACGATGACGCTCATGGCGTAGTCGAGGTAGGAGCGCTTCAGCTCGTCCTCGATCGTGATGATGGAGATGTCGCCGGGCG
>JAHJYN010000087.1 GCA_018826885.1 Alphaproteobacteria bacterium
CCGCTGCGACGAAGCCCCGCCCCGACGCGCATCCCCACGCACGGGCCGTCCTGATCGATATCGCCGAGCCGACCGTGGCCCGTTTGCCCTTATGGGACAGGGATTACAAGCCCTGAATCAGCCCGGCGTATCACGAGGGTGTGGTCAGGCGGCGACCGGTTCCAGACCCTCGGCCTTGAGCATGCGCTGGAAGGCGGGGCGAGCCTGGACGCGATCCAGATGGGCGTTCAGCTTCGGATAGCGGCCGGCGTCCAGCAGCTTCGCCTGACGCGCCCAGCGGCTGAACACGGACAGATAGTTGTCGGCCAGGGTCCAGCTGTCGCCGAACACCCAGTCGCCCTCGATCTGCTGCTCGGCGAGATCGAATTTGGCCAGGGCCTGTTCGACGGCCTGGTCCTTGGCATCGCCCTCCAGCGGCGGACGGCTGAACAGCACCTTGCCGATGGCCGGGTGCAGGCTGGAGGCCAGCCAGCCATTGAAGGCGTGAAAGCGGGCCATGGCGAAGGCATCGCCCAGCGGGGCCAGCTTCTTGTCGGGATTGGTCTCGGCCACCCAGGCGAGGATGGCGGCGTTCTGGGTGATCACGCCCTGATCGGTCTTCAGCGCCGGGGTCACACCGGCCGGATTGATGGCCAGATACTCAGGCGTTTTCTGCTCACCCTTCTTCAGGTCGATGACCGTGGCCTCATAGTCGAGGCCGGCCTCCTCGAGGGCGGAATGCGAGGCCATGGCGCAGGCGCCGGGCGAAATATAGACGGTCAGGGACAAGCGATCTCTCCTTCCAGATTCGGGTCAGTGCGACCTGAACGGGCAGATAGGCGTGCGGCTCCATATTGCAACCAGATCAGTTGCGTTTGGCCTCGCGCCGTTTGACCCATTCGCGCACGCCCAGCATCAGCCCCAGCCAGACGACGGCCACGGCCGCGAGGATCAGACTGGTCCAGGTGCCGTCGCCACTCACCGCCACCGCCACGGCCCCGCCGAAGAAGGCGACCAGCGCGGTCTTGGGCAGCACGCCCAGGGCACAGCCGGCGAGGAAGGGCACGAACCCGGCCCGCGCCGCGCCGAAGGCCATGTTGACGACGATGAACGGTGCCGAGGGCACATTGCGGATCATGAAGCTGGCGTAGAAGGCGTTGCGACCGACGAAGCCCTTCAGCCGGGTGGCGGTCTTGCCGCCCCAGCGGTCCAGCAACCGCGCGGTCGGCCCGCGCCCCAGCCAATAGGTCACCCCCGCCGAGATGACCGTCGCCGCCCAGCTGTAGGCAAAGCCCAGCGACGGCCCAAAGGCCACCACACAGGCCGCGATCAGCAGGAACTGCGGCGCCCCGATGAAGGCCGCGCCCACGAACAGGATGACGGTCGCGACGAACGCCCACGGCCCCCCGGCATAGCCCTGAAGCCAGGCCTCAAGCCGATACTCGGCCTCCAGCCCCAGCGCCGCCTTGCCGACCAGCAACAGGGCCACCACCGCGCCCAGCAGGACAACCGTGGCCAGCGCCGCCCGCCACCGGGCCGCCTCCATATTCAGAACGAAATCGAGGATGCGGCGGATCACAGCTCGTACGACCCTACCGATTGAAACGGCTCCACGATCCAGCTCTCGAGCTCCCACTGGCCGCCGTAGGGAGAGAGGCCCCAGACCTGCGTGTAGATGGCCTCAAAGCTGAGGCGATGGGTCGGCGTATCTTGCTGATAGGTGATGGAGCCGGTGACCCGAACGGTCTTCGCATCATCGCCCTGCACGGTCCCGACGTAGCCCCAGAGCGCCTCGAGTCGAGCGTCCTTCTCGTCAAGGAAGGTGCCAATGTCCGCTATGCCGACCACGGGGGGCTCGTCACCCCATTGAAGGCGGGCTGTCCGGGAGCTGCCGAGCCACCAGATCCACGAGACGCGACCATCATCGACGACATCGAAGTCAAAGTTCCGGTGGCCGATGGCGTTCATCACATCGGCCGCAGCGATGACATCTCCCGTCATGGTGCCGCACGCCTCGAAACGCGAAACCTCGTTGCGGTGGTACTCGGGATCGAGACGGTCGCACGTGGGAAACAGAGGCATGGCGGCCCGCGCAAGCGACCATGAGAACTGGTGAGTCAGGTCCGCTTTGCAGCCTACCGACTGGCGGGTGCGAACCGGTTCCGGGTCAATTGCACGCTGAGGCGCGTTCACGATTTCCACGGTGGAGATCCACGGGTGGAGGCAGAGAAAGGGTTCATCGCCCTCGATCGGGACAAGGTCACGGTCGGCGTACAGGCCCTGCCGCCTGATGTCGGCCCACACATCGGCGGGCACCGGAGCCGTCAGGCGCTTGTCGGGGGCAAAGTAGATTACCGCCGATGGCGGCTGACCCGGACGGCGTTCAAACGACAGAGTCGGCATGCTGCGCCCATAGCCATCGGAAAAGAACGCCCGATAGGCCTCTACCCCCTCGCTCACCTCCTGTTCGGCAGGCTTCACGCCCCTCCGGGCCAGGACACAGACATGATCGCCAAATCGGTCCCAAGGCAGGCCATCCAGATCGTCGCAGGGCTCGCCCGCTGAAGGGGCGACTTCGGTCTGCCCGCCCAGCATCAGGCTCATCAGCATGGCGATCAGCATGCGGGTCCCTCCCCGAAGCGTCGGGCGTCCGATCTGCCCGCCCCCATTTGCACCGGCGGGCGACGCCCCGTAAACAGCCTGTGCCGTGAATAACGGCCTCTCCCCTCCCCGTCTGTGAGTCGCTGTCCATGTCCGAGCTGCAGTCCAAGGCCCTTGCCCGCGTGAAGCCGTCGGCGACGCTGGCGGTGACGGCGCAGGCACGCGCGCTGAAGGCGGCGGGGCGGGATGTCATCGGGCTGGGCGCGGGCGAACCGGATTTCGACACGCCGGAGAACATCAAGGAAGCGGCCATCGCCGCCATCCGCCGGGGCGAGACCAAATATACCGACGTCGACGGCATTCCCGAGCTGAAGGCCGCCGTGGTGGCCAAGTTCGCGCGCGAGAACGGCCTGGCCTATGCGACCAACCAGATCCATGTGGCAGGCGGCGGCAAGGCGGTGATCTACAACGCCCTGGTCGCGACCCTGTCGCCGGGCGATGAGGTGATCGTGCCGGCGCCCTATTGGGTCAGCTATCCGGACATGGTGCTGCTGGCGGGGGGTGAGCCGGTGCGGGTGGTCGGCGAAGAGGCCGACGGCTTCAAGCTGCGTCCCGAGGTGCTGGAGGCGGCCATCACGCCCCGCACCAAATGGCTGATCCTGAACAGTCCGTCGAACCCGACGGGTGCCGCCTATACTGCGGCCGAGCTGGTGGCGCTGGCCGAGGTGCTGCGGCGCCACCCGCAGGTCTGGGTGCTGACCGACGACATGTATGAGCACCTGATCTACGGCGACTTCAACTATGTGACGATCGCCCAGGTGGCGCCCGACCTCTACGACCGCACCCTGACAGTGAATGGCGTGTCCAAGGCCTATGCCATGACCGGCTGGCGCATCGGCTATGCCGGCGGGCCCAAGCCCCTGATCGACCTGATGCGCAAGGTGGCGGGGCAGACGACCTCGAACCCGTCGTCGATCAGCCAGTGGGCGGCGGTCGAGGCGCTGAACGGACCGCAGGATTTCATCGCCGAGCGCGGCAAGGCGTTCGAGGCACGCCGCGATCTGGTGGTGGCGATGCTGAACCAAGCCCAGGGCATCCGCTGTGCCACGCCCGAGGGGGCGTTCTACGTCTATCCGTCCATCGAAGGCCTGATCGGCAAAGCGACGCCGGACGGGACGGTGATCGACAGCGACGACACCTTTGCCAGCGCCCTGCTGGAGGCCGAGGGCGTGGCCGTGGTGCAGGGCTCGGCCTTTGGCCTCAGCCCCTATTTCCGCATCAGCTATGCGACCAGCGAAAGCGTGCTGGAAGCGGCGTGCAAGCGCATCCAGCGGTTCTGCGGAAGTCTGCGCTAGTAGACCCGGCTGACGGCGTAGTCGGCGAGCAGGTCGAGCGCGTCGCGCCAGTCGCTGGCGGGCAGGACGGCCAGCGCGGCCTTGGCAGCATCGGCGTAGTCGCCGGCAACGTCGAGGGTGGCGTTGACGGATCCGGTGCCGATCACCCGCTCGCGGGCGCGGGCGAAGTCGTCGTCGTCGCGAACGGATTTGGCAAAGGCCTGATCCCAGAAGCCGTCCTTGAGACCGCCGCCGCGCTCGATCGCCAGGATCAGCGGCAGGGTGACCTTGCCCTCGCGGAAATCGTCGCCGGCATTCTTGCCGAGCGCCGAGGCGGTGCCGCCATAGTCGAGCGCATCGTCGGCCAGTTGGAAGGCGATGCCGAGGTTCATGCCATAGTCGCGCAGGCCCTTGATAACCGCATCATCAGCGCCCGCCCCGACGGCCCCGGCCTCGGCCGCCGCGGCGAACAGTTCTGCGGTCTTGGCCGTGATGATCTCGAGATAGACGGCGGTGTCGAGGTTGAGGTCGTGGGCGCGCGTCAGCTGCAGCACCTCGCCCTCGGAGATGACGCTGGAGGCGCGGGCGAGGATGCCGAGGGCGCGCATCGAGTCCGTTTCGACCATCAGCTCAAAGGCGCGGGCGAACAGGAAGTCGCCGACCAGCACGCTGGATGGCGCGCCCCAGATCAGGTGTGCGGCGACCTTGCCGCGGCGCAGGTCGGAGGTGTCGACCACATCGTCGTGCAGCAGGGTGGCGGTGTGAATGAACTCGACCGCCGCAGCCAGATGCAGGGGGGACTCGATGCCGCTCGCCCCGCCCGAGGCGCGCGCCGCCGCGATGGTCAGCATGGGACGCAGCCGCTTGCCGCCCGCCGCGATCAGATGGTCGGCCAGCGCCGGGATCAGCGGGACGTCGGAGGCCATCCGCTCGCGGATCAGCCGGTTGACGCGGTCCATGTCCGGCTGGCTGAGCCGCACGATGGGGGCGACATCTCCGGCGGGTCGGCTGACGGAATTGGAAACGGCGTCCAAGGGGAACTCATGCGATACGGCGGGGAGATAAAAAACCGGCGCCCGTCTTGCCGGGGCGGGTTGGCGCGCACAATGGTGGTCGGACCATGAAGGGTCAAGACGCGTGACAGTCGCAGGCAGTATCCCCGAGGTGCGCGAAGATGCGCTGCTGGGCGGGCGGGTGCGGCTGGCGCAGCCGGTGCGGGGTTATCGCGCGGGCATGGATGCGGCCCTGCTGGCGGCTTCGGTCGGGGCCCGGCCGGGCGAGCGGGTGATCGAGGCCGGATGCGGGCCGGGCGCCGTGCTGAGCCAGATCGCCGCGCGGTGCCCTGAGGTGACGCTGGTCGGGGTCGAGCGCGAGGCAGAGATCGCGGCGCTGGCGCGGCGGAATGTCGAGGCGAACGGCCTGGCCGAGCGGGCGGCGATCCGCACCGGCGATGTCGCCGACGGATTCCGGGCGCTGGACCTTGCCCCATTCGACTGGGCCGTCAGCAATCCGCCCTTCTTTGACGATCCCGGGAGCCTGCGGCCCCCAGCGCCTGAGCGGCGCGCGGCGTGGATGGCCGACGACGGGCTTGAGGCCTGGACCGGCTTCCTGCTGAAGGCCGTGCGCGAGGGCGGACGGATCGTCCTGATCCACCGGGCCGAGCGGCTGGCCGATATCCTGACGCTGCTGGCGCCGAAGGCCGGGTCGTTTGCCATCCGGCCGATCCATCCCTTTGCCGACCAGCCGGCCAAGCGAGTGCTGGTTGAGGCGATCAAGACCGGCAGGGCGCCGCTGCGCCTGTTGCCGCCGCTGATCCTGCATGACCGTGAGGGGGCGCCGCATACGGCCGGGGCCGAGGCCATTCTGAGGGGCGCGGCGGCCCTGCGGTTCTGAGCGGCTTCTCGCCGGGCGCGCGACAGGCTATCCCGTGGCCATGACATTGCGCCCCCTGTTTGTGACCCAGGTCTATGAGTCCGGTCTGGACGATCCCCGGCTGGTCGCGGAGCTGGCCGAGGCCTGTCGCCTGCTGGGGGTCGAGGACGGGGCCGGCCGCGCCTGGTGCCGGGAGCACGGCTATCGCGGCTATACGTCGTACGGCTCGCTCAACGACCTGCCCAAGCGGATGCCCGAGTTCGAGGCGCTGAAGCGGCATCTGGACCGGCACGCGCTGGCCTATGCGAAGGCGCTGAATTTCGATCTGGCGCGGAAGCCCAAGCTGGACAATCTGTGGGTCAATGTCCTGAAGCCGGGCGGCGGGCATTCGGGGCATATTCATCCGCACGCCTTCCTGTCGGGGACGGTCTATGTCGAGGTGCCGGACGGGGCCTCGTCGCTGAAGCTGGAGGACCCGCGCCTGCCGATGATGATGGCCCGGCCGGGCGTGCATGCCGATGCGCCCGAAGCCGAGCGCCCGTTCGTCTATCTGGCGCCCCGCCCGGGCACGGTGCTGATGTGGGAAAGCTGGCTGCGCCACGAAGTGCCGCCCAATGCCGCCAAGGCCGAGCGCATCTCGATCAGCTTCAACTACGCCTGAGACATCAGTGCGCGCCGGCCCCTGAGGGCAGGTGTTCCTTCTCGTGACGGCCCAGTTTGGTGACGAGGGTCTGCGCCGCGAGGTTCATGCCGGACACCACGACTCGGGCGCCCTGACGGCGATAGCGGAACACCACCTTGTCGACCGCGACCACGCCGGTCACGTCCCACAGATGGGCATTGGACATGTCGATCTCGACCACCGTCGGATGGCCGTGGTGCTCGAAGCTGGCGGCGAAGACATCGGCCGAGGCGAAGAACAGATTGCCGCTGACCCGGTATTTCAGCTCACCCTCGGGGGCCTCGACCTCTTCGACGACCACGGTCTTGCCGACCTTGCGCATGAAGAAGATGGCCGACAGGATGACGCCCAGCACCACTCCCTTGGACAGGTCGTGGGTCAGGACCACGGTGATCGTCGTGGCCAGCATGACCACCGAGGACTGGAATGGCATGGTGCGAAGCTTGAGCACCGAGTTCCAGTTGAAGGTGCCGATCGAGACCATGATCATGACCGCCACCAGCGCCGCCATCGGAATGCGCGCCACCCAGTCCTGAAGCACCAGGATCAGGAACAGCAGGAACAGGCCGGCCCAGAGGGTCGACAGCCGCCCGCGCGCGCCGCTGGTCACATTGATGATCGACTGGCCGATCATGGCGCAGCCCGCCATGCCGCCGAAGAAGCCCGCCGCGATATTGGCAATGCCCTGACCGCGGGTCTCGCGGTCCTTGTCGGACGGGGTGTCGGTGATGTCGTCCAGCAGATTGGCGGTCAGCAGGCTTTCCAGCAGGCCGACGAAGGCCAGCGTCGCGGCCACCGGCGCGATGATGGCGAAGGTCTCCCACGTCAGGGGCACCATGGGGATGTGGAACATCGGGACAGTGGTCGGCATCTCGCCCATGTCACCGACGGTGCGGACGTCCATCCCGCTCCAGATCACAAAGCCGCTCAGGAACACAATGGCCACCAGCGCCGAGGGCACAGCCTTCGTGACGCGCGGCAGGCCGTAGATGACCGCCAGCCCGGCCGCGACCAGAACATAGGTCTGCCAGCCCATGCCGATCAGCTCGGGCAGCTGGGCCATGAAGATCAGGATGGCCAGCGAGTTGACGAAGCCGGTCATCACCGAGCTGGAGACGAATTTGATGTAACGGCCGAGCCTGAGAAGGCCGACGCCGATCTGGAAGACACCGGTCAGGATCGAGGCGGCGAACAGGTATTCGAGGCCGTAGTCCCGGACGAGGGTCACCATCAGCAGGGCCATGGCCCCGGTCGCCGCACTGATCATGGCCGGGCGGCCGCCGACGAAGGCGATCGTCACGGCGATGACGAAGCTGGCGTACAGGCCCACCGCCGGATCGACCCCGGCGATGATGGAAAAGGCGATGGCCTCGGGGATCAGGGCCAGGGCGACGACGGTGCCGGCCAGCAGATCCTTGCGCGGTTGTGCCAGCCACTGCGCCCGGGCCGATTGGAAAACAGACATGGGGATCACAGACAAGGAACGGGCCCGCCGCGTGACGACGCGGTGTCAGTGCTCAGGCCGGTTTCGTTGCTCCGGCGGATCGGCGGCCGGAATAGCCACCCGCAAGCCATCCAATGGCGCGGGTCCAGGTTGCCCGCCCTGTGCCATGCTGCACCGCAACAGGCAAGGGCGGCCTTAACGGATGAGCCGGCCCACGCGCGCCTCCCGGTCGTTGACCATCAGCACCCTTTCGCCATTGGCATCGATCAGAGTGTGCAGGTCGCCATTGAGTAAACGGTTGGCCTGCACGGGCGCTGACTGATCGCCTGTGTCACACGCCTTGGCCTTCGCACGGGGCGGCTCGGACGAGAAACGCGCGGGTTGTCTGGCCCGCCAATCCCCCTCGATGCGGGCGCAATCGGTCTCGAAGACGAAGCGACGGGCGCTGGTCAGGGTCAGACGCCCCAGCGGCAGGATGTCGATCACCATGCCGGGCTTGAGGGTAGTGGACGGGCGAGCTTCGGCCGAAAACGCACCTGCCGGCCCGATCCGCTCAAGCGTAAGCTCGCCGGAGCGGTCGACCAGCACCATAAAGCCCGCATCGTCTTGGGCGATCCTTGGCTGACCGCCGACGATGCCAGCAATCCGGGCGCGATCTGCATCCGGCGTGCACGCGACGAGCGTACTGAGGCCCGACCCCGCTGTGAACAGCTGTCCACGCCGGGCCAAAACCAGTCCTTCGGTGCGATTGCACCCGTCGAAAAGCTGGAAGGTATTGGCCGCCAGCGTCAGACGGGGGGTGTCAGGCGAATCTGCGACAGGCTTGTCGTCGACGCGTCGAACGACCCATTCCCCCTCCATAGCCGCTTCCGTGGCCGCGAAATCATCCTCCAGCGCCCAGCCGAGCAGCCAGCGGCCATTGCCGCCCAAAACCAGCTCACCATTGCCGCCGACCGCCAGTCGGGCGGCCCCCCTGGCCATCGCGGCAAGCGTGAGATGCGCCGGCTCCTCAGCGCAGGCGTCCGGGGCGCGCTCAACCGTAAGGGTCAGAACGTTGTCGACCTGTTCCCAGCGGCCTTCGCTGACACCACAGGAGCTCTCGACACGCCAGACCTCGGCATCGAACGCCAGTGTGTGGGTCTCGGGTGTCATCGCCTGTCCGTCCACCCCGCGGATCGTCCAACGCGACCCCGCCATCAGCGGGGGCCGCTCTTCGAGACGCTCGCTACCGGGGGCTTCCATCCGCGCCAGGACCAGTCGGCCCACCGCGCTTTCAACGACGGCACCGCCCGTGCCCAAAGCCTCAATGCGGGGGCCACTCGCCAGAACCGCCATGAGGCTGGACTCCTGATCGGCGACATCTGTACACGCCATCTCGGTCGCCACGGGCCAATCACCATACCAGTGGGTCCCGTCCCATACGCCGGTGCCGCCAAAGCTGTTGCAGCCCGAGCTGCCGCCGTAACTCGACGGCGCGAATGTTACAGCGGGGACCGCATCCATTCCGGCGGAGCCCACGGCCTCTGCCCCGTTCACCGACACAATCCGCCACCGCCCGTAGGGCGAGAAGTCCTCTGCCTCGCCCGGCTGGTCGGCCGCAGGCTGATCACAGGCCCCCAGTGTGAGCGCCAGTCCGATCAACAGGGGTACCAGACGCCGCATGGGACACTCCATTTCGTCTTGAGATGGAACGCGTGACCGCAAATTTCAGCGATCTTGTGGCAATGCGGCCGACCAAGTGCCGCTCAGAACGCCGCGACATTCCGCCCGCAATGGCCACGCTGGACCTCACCCCCGATATGGAACATAGCATGAACAATGGCCCGTCTCGATCTTCGCCGAAAACTGGAAATCCTGGCCGATGCGGCCAAGTATGATGCGTCGTGCGCGTCGTCGGGGGCGGGCAAGCGAAACTCGGTCGGGGGCAAGGGGATCGGCTCGACCGAGGGGATGGGGATCTGCCACGCCTATACGCCGGACGGGCGGTGCGTCAGCCTGCTGAAGATCCTGCTGACCAATTTCTGCATCTACGACTGCGCCTATTGCATCAACCGGGTGTCGTCGAATGTGCCCCGGGCGCGGTTCTCGGTGCAGGAGGTCGTCGACCTGACGCTGAACTTCTACAAGCGCAACTATATCGAGGGGCTGTTCCTGTCGTCGGGCATCGTCCGGTCAGGCGACTATACGATGGAGGAGTTGGTGCGGGTCGCGCGGATGCTGCGCGAGGAGCACGACTTTCGCGGCTATATCCATCTGAAGCTGATCCCTGAGGCGGATCCCGGGCTGGTGGCCCAGGCGGGGCTGTATGCCGACCGGCTGTCGGCCAATATCGAACTGCCGCGCGACGAGGCGCTGGCGCGGCTGGCCCCGCAGAAGGACGCGGGCGTGATCAAGCGGACCATGGGTCAGGTGCGCCAGCGGGTTGAGGCGGCCCGACCGGCGAAGAAGGACCGCAAGCGCCCGCCCCGCTTTGCCCCCGGCGGGCAGTCGACCCAGCTGATCATCGGCGCGGACGGGGCGCCGGACGGGGAAATCCTTGAGCGGTCCGCCTCGCTCTATGGCGGCTATGGCCTGCGCCGGGTCTACTATTCCGCCTTCAGCCCCATTCCGGATTCCTCCGCACAGCTGCCGCTGTCGAAGCCGCCGCTGATCCGCGAGCACCGGCTGTATCAGGCCGACTGGCTGATGCGGTTCTATGGCTTTTCGGCGCCCGAGATCGCCTCGGCCACGCCCGACGGCATGCTGGACCTGGCGGTCGATCCCAAACTGGGCTGGGCGCTGGCCAATCGCGCGAGTTTTCCCGTCGATGTGAATCTGGCCGAGCGCGAGACCCTGTTGCGGGTGCCGGGGCTGGGCGTGAAATCGGTCGACCGCATCCTGAAGGTGCGGCGCTACCGGACGCTGCGGCTGGAGGACATCCAGCGGCTAACGCGCAGCCTCGACAAGATCCGGCCCTTCATCACCACGCTGGACTGGACCCCCGGCGGGCTGACCGATGCCGTCGACCTCAAGGCGCGGCTGGTCAAGCCTCAGGTCCCCGAGCAGTTGAGCCTGTTCTGATGCGGTGCGTGCGTCTGGCGTCCGAGACCGACCTCGACGGGTGGCGCGCGGCGGCGCGGGGCCTGCTGGCCGAGGGCAGTCCGCCGTCCAACACCTGCTTTCTGACCCGGGCGGCCCCCGGCGGCCTGTTTGAGGATGAGGCGCCCCCCGCCCCCGTTCCGGCCGGCTTCAGCCTGAGCGTGCCCCGCGCCTTCATGGATCTGGCGGCGTCGGTGGCGCTGCACCGGTCGGTGGACCGGTTCGACCTGCTGTACCGGTTGCTGTGGCGGCTGCAGCGCGAGCGAACCCTGCTGCACATCGTCTCGGACCGCGATGTCGCCGACGCCATGGAGCGGGCGAAAAATGTCAGCCGGGCGGCGCACAAGATGAAGGCCTTTGTCCGCTTTCGCCGGATCGAGGATGAGGGCGGAGAGCGCTGGATCGCCTGGTTCGAGCCGGCGCACCGGGTGCTGGAGCGGACCGCCCCCTTCTTCCAGCGACGGTTCACGACCATGCGCTGGACCATATTGACCCCCGACGGCACGGCGGACTGGGATCTGGAACGCCTCATCTTCGGACCGTCCGCCACCCGGGATCAGGCGCCCGAGGGCGACGACGTCGAGGAGTTCTGGAAGACCTATTACGCCTCGACCTTCAACCCGGCCCGGCTGAAGATCAGGATGATGCAGAGCGAGATGCCGCGCCGCTACTGGGCCAATCTGCCCGAGGCCGCGCTGATCCCCGGCATGATCCGCGAGGCCGAGTCCCGGCTGGGCACGATGGTGGCCACGCCCGCCACGCCCGCCAATCCGCGTCTCGCCCGCGCCATCGCCCCCGTGGTGGAGCGCGTGACGACTGCCGCGCTGCCGACGTCCCTTCCCGACCTCGCGGCCGCGATTCAGGGGTGCCGCCGCTGCCCGCTTTGGCGCGATGCGACCCAGGGGGTTTGCGGCAGGGGGCCCCACGCGGCACCGATGATGATCGTCGGCGAACAGCCCGGGGATCAGGAGGATCTGGCGGGCGAGCCCTTTGTCGGGCCGGCAGGTCAGGTGCTGGATGCGGCGCTGGCCGAGGCCGGGCTGGACCGCGGCCGGGCCTGGGTCACCAATGCGGTCAAGCATTTCAAGCACGAGCCGCGCGGCAAGCGACGCCTGCACAGGACCCCGGATGCCGGAGAGGTCGAGGCCTGTCGCTGGTGGCTGGACGCCGAGCGGGCGCTGGTGAAGCCTCGGCTGATCGTGACGCTGGGCGCCACAGCGGCGCTGGGCGTGCTGGGCCGCAAGATCGCCGTGACAAGGGACCGGGGTCGCCCGATCCGGCTGGAGGACGGCACGCCGGTGCTGCCCACCGTGCACCCGTCCTATCTGCTGCGCCTGCCGGACGCGGCCACCCGCGCCGCCGAGCGCGCCCGCTTCATCGACGACCTGAAGGCGGCGAAGGCGCTGCTCGAGACCGTCTGATGCACCCGGCGGGCGTTGCCCTTCGCCCCCGCAGTCGCTACATCCCGCCCCAACCTCCCCCCACACGAATTCAAGGGCGCACCGCACTCCATGGCGCAGCAGTACATCTTTCAGATGCAGGGTCTGACCAAGACCTTCCCCGGCGGCAAGAAGATCTTCGAGAACATCTGGCTGTCGTTCTACAACGACGCCAAGATCGGCGTGGTCG
>JAHJYN010000011.1 GCA_018826885.1 Alphaproteobacteria bacterium
CGCGAAGGCGTGGTCAAGAACATCACCGACTATGGCGCGTTCGTGGATCTGGGCGGCATCGACGGCCTGCTGCACGTCACCGACATGTCGTGGAAGCGCGTCTCGCACCCCTCGCAGGTGCTGGCCGTCGGCGACACCGTCAAGGTGCAGATCGTCAAGATCAACCCGGACACCCAGCGCATCAGCCTCGGCATGAAGCAGCTCCAGGCCGATCCGTGGGACGGCGTGGAAGCCAAATATCCGGTCGGCGCCAAGATGACCGGTCGCATCACCAACATCACCGACTACGGCGCCTTCGTGGAGCTGGAAGCCGGTGTCGAGGGTCTGGTCCACGTCTCGGAAATGAGCTGGACCAAGAAGAACGTCCATCCGGGCAAGATCGTCTCCACCTCGCAGGAAGTGGACGTGGTCGTTCTGGACGTCGATTCCGCCAAGCGCCGCATCTCGCTGGGTCTCAAGCAGGCCCAGGACAATCCGTGGGATGCCTTCGTCGCCAACCACCCGATCGGCTCGACCGTCGAGGGTGAGGTCAAGAACGCCACCGAATTCGGTCTGTTCATCGGCCTCGACAGCGACATCGACGGCATGGTCCACCTGTCGGACCTCGACTGGAACGTCTCGGGCGAGGAAGCCATCCAGCGCTACCGCAAGGGCGAGATGGTCAAGGCCAAGGTGCTCGACGTCGACGTCGAGAAGGAACGCGTCTCGCTGGGCATCAAGCAGCTGGGCGGCGATCCGATGGAAGGCGACACCTACAAGAAGGGCCAGCAGATCACCGTCACCGTGACGGCGATCGAGACGGGCGGCATCGAGGTCAAGTTCGGCGAGGATGACGCGCCGGTCACGGCCTTCATCCGCAAGTCGGACCTGTCGCGCGACCGCGCCGAACAACGTCCGGAGCGCTTCGCCGTCGGCGATCGCGTCGACGCCATGATCACCGGCATCGAGAAGGCCACGCGCCGCGTGTCGGTCTCGGTCAAGGCGCTCGAGATGAAGGACGAGCAGGAAGCCATCGAACAGTTCGGCTCCTCGGACTCCGGCGCCTCGCTGGGTGACATCCTGGGTGCCGCCCTGCGCGAAAAGGGCACGACCAAGGACTAAAAGTCGTCCAGATCGATGCAAATCGGGGCGGTCAGAGCGATCTGACCGCCCTTTTTGCTGTTCCAGCCGTCAAATTGCGTCCGCTTGCGTACATTTTGGCTGTTAATGATGCTTAATCTGCGTATCCCCCCTTTATTCCCCGGCCACGCGAGGTCTAGGGTGGGCGTCGCCGCCGGGGGGCCGGATTGGCAGGCACGATGGATGCCGCAACGCGGATTGCCGCCCGTCGGGACGTGAAGGGGCTGAGATGATCAAGTCCGAACTGATTGAGAAGCTGGCGGCCGAAAATCCGCACCTGACCCAGGCCGAGGTCGAGCGTCTGGTCAATGTCGTACTGGGCCGCATGGTCGAGACCCTGTCCGACGGCGGGCGGGTCGAAATCCGGGGCTTCGGGGCCTTTTCCGTTCGTCACCGCCCGGCACGACAGGGCCGAAACCCGCGGACCGGCGAGACCGTCGATGTGCCCGCCAAGGCCGTACCCTTCTTCAAGAGCGGCAAGGAGCTGCGCGAGCGGCTGAACGCCGAGGACTGAGACGCCTCATGCAGCCCGGCTGGCGGATCCTCCCGGCGGACTTCGAAGACGCCCGCCTGCAGGCGCTCCTGACCCTGCACATCGAGGGCATGCACCGCTACACCCCGGCCTGCGGCGTCCACGCCCTCGACCTGACCGGTCTGCAGGCGCCCGGCGTCACCCTCTACACCCTCCAGGACGATGACGCCCTGCTCGGCATGGGCGCCCTCCGCCTTCATCCGGCCGGCGTGGCCGAGATCAAGTCCATGCGCACCCATCCCGATCACCTCGGCCGGGGCGTGGGACGCGCCATCCTGGAACATCTGATCGGCGAGGCGCGCCGTCAGGGTTGTCGCCGCCTCAGTCTGGAAACCGGCTCGGGTCCGGCCTTCGATGCAGCCCTGAACCTTTACGGCGCCCGCGGATTCAAACAGGGCGAGTCATTTGGCGGCTACACGGCCAGTGACTTCAACCAATTCTATCATCTGGACCTGCAGCCGGCCTGAGGGCCGCGCCGGACCGCATCACGGAGAAAGACATGGGGCTGTTTCAGGAATTTCGCGAGTTCGCCGTTCGCGGCAATGTCATCGATCTGGCGGTCGGCATCATCATCGGTGCGGCCTTCAACGGCATCGTCAAAAGCCTGGTCGACCAGGTCATCATGCCGCCGATCGGTCTGGTCATGGGCGGCCTCGACTTTTCCGAGCTGAAATGGGTTCTGAAACCCGAAGACCCCACGACCGAGGCCATCGAGGAGGTCGCCATCCAGTACGGGGCCTTTGCCAATACGATCGTGCAGTTCCTCATCGTTGCCTTCGTCGTCTTCCTGCTGGTCAAGGGCATCAACAACATGCGTCGCAAACAGGCCGAGGAGCCCCAGCCCGCCGTCCCGCCCGCCCCGACTCCCAGCGAAACCCTGCTGACCGAAATCCGCGACCTGCTGAAGACGAAGGCCTGATCGGTCAGTGCCTGCCGGACGCGGGCCTCAGGCAAAAGCTGTAGTCGCCGTCGTAGGGCGTCGGCTGCCACAGATCGGGATCGGGGGTGTCAGGCTCGAACCGGGCATGGGCATGCCCCCAGCCACCCTCGCGCCGCGCGCGGTCGGCCCATGGCCCCAGTTGCTCCAGCAGGCGCGGACTGACCAGGTGCAGCCGCAGCTTGGCGGCGTCCAGCCGCCGGGCGGCAGCCATCAGGGCTGACATCAGCCGGTCGATCGCGCCCGTCGCGCCGTCCAGAGCCATCAGATCAACGATCTCCAGAACCGGCGGATCGATCACGCTCGGCTTGGCCAGCTCGGCCCAGGCATGGCCGACGATGGCGTCGCCTTCCACGGCCGCCAGCAGCACCGGTGGGAACGTCCGGTCAGGGTTGCCCAGACGGTGAAGCAGGATGTCGGGTGACCGGTCCGCCAGCAGCCGCCCCTCGGCCACACAGGCGCGCCAGTAGGCGTCCCAGGCCGGCATCTCCCAGGGCGCATCCAGCAGGGTCACGCCCTCGGGCAGGTCTTGCGCCCGCACGGCTTTCGGGTGAGGCGTCAGCGGCTCGGGCACCCTCTCCAGGACGCGGCCCAGCATCTGCGGATTGCGGTCGTCGGCCAGTCTCAGCATCCGGCTGACCGCCCGGGGCCAGTGCTTTAACGGCCAGGCCAGTTTGATCGCATGGGTCGGCACGGGCCACGGCCGGATGCGGTGGCGTCGATAGAGCACGGCGGCCCGCGGATTGGCGTTGAAGGTGAAGAAGCCGAACACGCCCGTCTGGTCCATCAGGGTCCGGATCAGGGAGGGGGCAAGGCCCCGGCCGGCGGGGCTGACGATGATCGAATGTCCCGTTCCGGCATGGAGCGTCTGATCTCCCAGCCTGAAGGTCTGGATAAAATTGCCCAGACACGCCAGGGCCTGGCCCTGTTCATCCTCTGCGATCCAGCCCAGCGGGGCATCAAGCGCTTGCCGCCCGGGGTCCCTGGCCAGCCAGTGCCATCCCGCCTCTGACCGTGCGGACCACCCGACCGAGCGATGCAGGGCCGCGAGGGTTTCGGTATCAGCCGGCGTGAACGGGCGAATGGGCATGAAGGCAAGCGGTCTCCGGCGTGGCAAGGCCTGATCCTCCCCGGAAACCCTCTACAATCCGTGAGAGGCGTCGGCCCGGGCGGCGCAGCCATGAAACCGACCGGCGGATTCCTGAGTGCCGTCAATAGCCCCGCCGCTTGCCGCACCGTTCGGCCCACCCTGGCTCGCGGATCATCCATACTGTCCGGTTGCCGATGCCGCCGGAGAGCCCCCGACGTGATTTCAGACCATTCAGACGGTTCAGACGGTATTCTGCTCCCCCTCTCCGTTGGGAGAGGGGGCGGGGGGTGAGGGTCTCTCCGTGACCTTCGGCGTGAGCCGTCGCACCACCCCTGCCACGGCGTTCGCCGACGGACACCACCACCCCTCAGCCGGCGCTCGCGCGCCACCTTCTCCCATCGGGAGAAGGATCACACTTCAGCCGACGGAGATGCCCCTCCAGACCATTCAGACTATTCAGACGGTATTTTTCCACCCGGACCCGGACGGTTTCAGACGGTTCAGACGGTTCAGACGGTGTTTTCGGGCGCTGCCGCGAACGGGTACCCACACCTCAGTAACCTTAGGCCTTGTCCGGGTTTGAGGATCGTGGTCGAAATGCGCCTTCGTGCGCCGAGTGGGGCGTCGCCAGAGGGAGTAGGCCGTTGTCAAAAGCGGACATGAGAGGCGCGGGTCTTGCGCCTGACCGGGGGAGGAACCGGACATGAATATCGTCATCATCCTGGGCTTGATCATCACGCTGATTACGGGCGTGCCGGTGCTGTTCCAGATCCTGAAGCATCACCCCAAGGGGCTGATCATCCTGTTCTTCGCCGAGATGTGGGAGCGCTTCTCCTACTACGGCATGCGCGGCATCCTGATCTTCTATCTGACGCAGCATTTCCTGTTCGACGACTCCACGGCGGGCGCGACCTACGGCTCCTACACCTCGCTGGTCTATCTGCTGCCGCTGGTGGGGGGCATCCTCGCCGACCGCTATATCGGCACGCGCAAGGCCATCGCCTTCGGGGCCCTGCTGCTGGTCGCCGGCCATGGTCTGATGGCCTATGAAGGCAGCCCGGCAACCGAAACCCTCACCTATGCCGGGGCCCAGTATGAGGTCGTCGGCGAAGGTCGTGGCGCGGCGCGCGAAGTGGGCATCATGGTCGATGGCCAGCTCTATGCATTCGGCGCGGCCGAAAGCGGGGGCCTGCAGCTGACCGACCTTCCGCCCGGTTCCAGCCTCCCGGCTGTGCTTGAGCCCGGTACCTACGAGATGGAAGCCGCCCGCGACACCCGGGCGGAGATGAGCTTCTACCTCGCCCTGTCGCTGATCATCATGGGCGTCGGCTTCCTCAAGCCGAACATCTCGACCATCGTCGGACAGCTGTATCCGCAGGGCGATCCCCGGCGCGACTCGGGCTTCACCCTCTACTATTACGGCATCAACCTCGGCGCCTTCTGGGCGGCGGTGTTGTGTGGCTATCTGGGCCAGACGGTCGGCTGGTGGGCCGGCTTCGGCCTTGCCGGCGTCGGTATGGCGCTCGGCTTTATCGTCTTCGTCCTCGGCAAGCCGTTGCTGCAGGGGAATGGCGAGCCGCCCAACCCCGAGCTGCTCAAGAGGCCCCTGTTCGGGCCCATCAACCGCGAATGGCTGATCTATATCCTCGCCATCCTCGGGGTCGGCATCGTCTGGTTCATGGTCCAGCGCAACGCCCTGGTGGGCAGTGTCCTGGCCATTTCGACCGTCCTGTCGCTGGCCTTCATCGCCTGGATCATTGCCTTCCTGTGCAAGACCTGGGTCGAGCGCCAGCGGATGATGCTGGCCGTCGTGCTGATCTTCGGCGCGGTGGTCTTCTTCACCCTGTTCGA
>JAHJYN010000088.1 GCA_018826885.1 Alphaproteobacteria bacterium
CCAAGGAAAGCGCCCGACTGCAAGCGCTGCAAACCAAGCAACAGCTGGGTGTGCAGGCTCTGTCGATCGCCAACTCCTCGACCTCCATCCTGCTCGGACTGTTCCGCTAAGGAGCGATCCCAGGGGCGGGGGCGTTCGCGCCCCCGCCCCGTCGTCCGAGCCTTGAACCGGAGACGTCGGCTCAATCCCGACGCAGGGAGACATGGATACACATGCGAAGATAAGGCCCGTTACCGCGACCGTTGCCCCCGCCGGCTCTGCCACCGGGGGTGATTTCAACCAGTCCCGCGCCTCGCAGGAGGCCGAACGGGCAGCCCGCTACAAACTGGTTATCGAGCAAGGCGTCCGCAAAGGCGACTTTATCTACAAGGTGCTCGACCGCGAGACCGGTGAGGTGGTGCGCCAGTTGCCCCGGGAAGAGGTGATCCGGCTGAAGGATCATAACGGCTATGCGGCCGGCGCGGTAATCGACACCACCGCCTGACGGGTCAACAGTCCAGCCGAAAGGCCACGCAGGGGGAGCCCCGCGTGGTTAAACGTCGTGGTTATCACGCGTTAACCATGTGCAAATGAAATCATCCCTACCCTCCCGTCACATCAGCGAGAGGCCCGATTCGGATGACGAACAGCGTCCATACCAATACGTCAGCGGCGATCGCCCTGCAGAACCTGACCACCACCAACAACCGGTTGAGTGATGTGCAGGGGCGGATCAGCACCGGGCTGAAGGTCCAGGGGGCCAAGGACAACGCCGCCATCTGGGCCATCGCCCAGGGGCAGCGGGCCGACATCGGCGCCCTCTCGGCCGTCAAGCAGAGCCTGGATCGGGCCACCTCGATCGCGGATGTCGCCCTCTCGGCCGGGGAGTCCGTCTCCGACCTGCTGAACCAGCTCAAGGAAAAGGTGGTCGCGGCCAAGGATGAGTCGCTCGGCACCCAGTCCCGGAAACTGCTGGACGCCGACTTCAAGGCCCTGCTGCGCGCGCTTCAGTCTTCGGTCCAGAACGCCAGCTTTGACGGCGGCAACATCCTGAACGGCAGCCTGTCGAACGGCATCAAATTCCTCGCCAACGCCGACGCCAGCTCCTCGATCACCCTGTCCAGCAAGGATCTGAGCCTGAGCGGCTCGATCATCAGCCTGTCGCTGTCGGACTCGCTGCTGACCCTGACCGGCGCGACCGACGCCCTGACGGCGCTGGACAATTCGATCACCGCGCTGAACTCGGCGCTGGGTGAGATCGGGGCGCAAGCCAAGCAGATCGAGGCACACAACACCTTCGTGACCAAGCTGGTGGACACGCTGGAATCGGGTGTCGGCAACCTGGTCGATGCCGATCTGGCCAAGGAAAGCGCCCGGCTTCAGGCCCTGCAGGTCCAGCAGCAGCTGGGAGCCCAGGCCCTGTCGATTGCGAACCAGGCGCCGCAGGTCATTCTGTCGCTGTTCCGCAGCTAGGGACCGCGCGGTTTCTGAACTGTCCCGTCAGGGCAGGCCGGAGCGCCCGATCAGGATCGGGGCCGGCCGGCTCCGACGCTCGGTCCGGCGGGCAAGGCCGTACAGGGACAGGAATGAATACAGCAGCCTACTCAACACAACCATGGGCGTAAGCTCCATCCGGCCGTTTCAGCGAACTTGTCGTTAACCCTTAGGGCGATTCGGGGTTCCGTAGACGGACGTTAACGCTTCATTGCGACGCAGCCCTCAGTATGGCGGGGAGCGCGCCATGATCGACAACAGCTATCTTCTGGGCCTGTTTGGAGGCACTTCGACCTTTGCGGGATCGCAAGGGATCGGGAGCGCGTCCTCGCTGGCCGGCAAAAAGGCCCAGCCGACCCCGCCGTGGTCGTCCGGCGCCGTGGTGCCCGAGCAGGATGCGCTCGTTCGCTCGGCCCTCGGCGGCCGACGCCTGATCGACGAGAATGCGGCGCAGCTGGATGTCGCCTCCGCCTCCGAGGATTACCGCCGTCTGTTTGCCCTCTATCAGGGGCTGGAAAGCCTGAATGCCCTGGCCAACCGGGCCGGGGTCAAGGGCGTCAGCAGCACCGAACTGTCCCTGATCACCAAGCGGTTCGATCAGGGGCTCAAGGAGATCAGCAGCTATGTCGCCTCGGCCCCGCTCAACGATGTGCGGCTGGTCGCCGGCGTCACCGAATCGATCAGCAAGACCAGCGCCGGAGTGCGTCGGGACTCGGCCATTTCGATCACCTCGCCGATCCATGAGGGCGACGTTGCGACGCCGGTGACGGCGTTTGAGGGCGATGTGGTCTTCGACATCAACATCAAACGGCTGAACGACACCCATACGGTTCGGATCGACCTGTCCGAGATGGGTGGGACGCCGCGCACCCTCGGGTCCGTCACCGCCCACATCAACGACAAGCTTCAGGCTGCGGGTCTGGAAACGCGCGTCGGGCGTGAGCGGCAGGCCGCGGAGGTGCGCACTCTCCAGGTCGGCGGTCGCACCGTGACCTTGCCCGCAGGACCCGACCAGTGGTCGCTGGCCATCCGCGGCGTATCGACCGAGGCGGTCTCGTTCTCGGCGCCCGATCCGTCGGACGCCGTCTATGTGGTGCAGGGAACCGGGACCGGCGGGGCCCATGAGGTGCTGAAGTTCCAGGCCGACACGGCGACCGCCGCGACGCCGGCCAGCGCCCGTATCGGCGAGACGCAATGGATCGACGGGCGGGTGTCCCAGACACCCCTGCCCGAAGGCATCAAGACCGTCCGGGCCAGCGCGACCGGGCCGGATGGGGCGCTCTGGCTGGTGGCCGAGATGGAGGAAGGCCCGGGCAATCTGCCGATCAAGGGTCAGTCCGATGTGGCCCTGATCAAGCTGGACTCTGCGGGTCGCGTGGTCAGCACCCGGGCGCTGGGCGCCGCCGATCAGGCGTCCGGCTATGCGCTGGCGGTGGATGATGCGGGCCGCGTTGCGGTCGCGGGCTCGGTGACGGGGGCCCTGGTCGCCGGTCAGAGCGGCGACGTGGCGGGCGAGGTCGACAGCTTCGTCACACTGTACGACGGCAACGGTCAGGAGTTGTGGACCCAGCGTCGCGGCGCGCGGGCGGCGGACGAGGCCACCGGTGTGAAATTTGGTCCCGACGGTCAGGTGATCGTCACGGGCCGCGCCAAATCGGCCATGCCTGGCGCTGCCGGGGTCGGGGGCTGGGATTCCTATGTGCAGGCCTTCACCAGCAGCCAGCCCTATCCGACCGCGGCCTGGACCGCGACGGTCGACGGGACCCTGCAGTTCGGCAGCACGGGCGATGATGCCGTCCAAGCGACGGCCGTCAGCGGCGACAGTCTCTATACCGCCGGGGAAGAGGACGGCCGGCTGATCGTGCGCCGCTTCCAGCTGACCCCCGGCGGGGAGCCGCAGCTTCTGTCGACGCGCGACCTCGGGGTCATGAACGGCGCAGTCAAGGGGCTCGAGGTCGATCAGGGTCAGGTCATTGTCGCCGGCGTCTCGCGTAACGCGGCGCTGGATGTCGGGACGGTCAATCAGGCCCACAACGGCGGGCTTGATGCCTTCGTCGCGGTCCTGTCCGAGGATCTGACGGCCTCCGGGGCCGAGCGCCTGACCTATATCGGCACCGACAATGAGGACGCCGTCTCGGACGTCAAACTGCTGGACGGCAAGCTGTGGATGACAGGGACGTCGGCGCGCGCGCTGTCGGCCAAGGACGAGGACCCCGTGCAGGGCTATCTGAGCCGGGTGGATCCGCTGACCGGCGCCGTCGAGTGGAGCCGCAGCTGGGCCGGACAGAATGAACAGGCCGCCCCGCTGACGCTGGCGGTGGCGTCGGGCGGCACCAGCGTTCTGGACCGGCTGGGCCTGCCGTCCGGAGAAATCGTCCAGAGCGAGTCGAAGAAGCTGGTCGATGCCACCGCCCTGCGTGCGGGCGACCGGTTCTCGGTCATACCGGCCTCGGGCGGGCGGGCGGTCGCGGTGACCATCGATGCCCGCGACACCCTTCAGACCCTGGCGCGGAAGATCGAGCTGGCCTCGGGTGCCCGGCTCAAGGTCACTGTGGCCTCGGAAAGCGCCACGGCAGAGAATGCGCCTGAGGGGCTGAATGCCGTTCTGGCCGGGGTGCAGCGCCTGTCGATCACGGCGCGCGAGGGGCGGGAGGGCGCGATCCTCGTGTCCGGCGAGCCGGGACGCGACGCGCTGGCTGGGCTGGGCCTGTCGGCGGGATTCATCGGACCGACCGCGTCGGCGGACGGCCCCCGCACCTTTGGTCTGGACTTGCCGCAGGCGCTGAGCCTGCTGACCAAGGAGGCCCGCACCGCGTCGGGCGAACGTCTGCAGGCGGCCATGAAGGCCGTGCGCGACGCCTATCGCTCGCTGGCCCCCGCTTCGGCGACCGGCGCGACCTCGGGAACGGTGCCCGCCTATCTCACGGCGCAGATTGCCAACTATCAGGCGGCGCTGTCGCGACTGGGCGGCTGAGGGCCGGATCGGGCCGAAGGCGGTTGACGCCACGGGGGCGGTCGGGGTTATTGGTCGCCTTCGCTAGTTCCTGTCGAGCCCCGCCGCATGGCCACCCCTCCTGATAACCGTATCATCCTGGCGATCGGTGCCGGACTGGCCGTGATCGCAGCCATTGTGCTGGCGCTCATCTTTACGCGGGGCGGAGGCGGCGACGCGGCGCCCGATGGGCCTCGCGGCAACCTTCAGGTCGATGTGGCCGAGCCCCAGTCGCTGGAGCCGACCCGCGAGTTGCGCTGCTTTGTCGAGGGACAGTTCGTGGGCATGCTGACGCTGGATCAATGCGCCCAGCGCAACGGTCTGGCGACCGAGGCCCTGGACGTCGGCCTCGACGAGACGGGGGCCTTGATCGCGGCGCCGACCGCCTCGCTGGCGCCGCCGCCGACCCTGCCGCCGATCGAGGTCGAGGATGTGCCCCCGATCGTGGAGACACCGGTTGAACGCGCCGAGGCTCCCTCCGGTCCGACGGCCTCCTGCCTGCGCCATTCGGGGTCGGACTGGCGGTCGATGTCCAGCTCGATCGGTCTCGAGGCCTGTGTGCAGATCCTGTATTCCGGCACCTGTGTCCGCCCGGGCGAGGCGCGGTACGGGCGGTGGGGTGATCTGACGCTGCGGCTGGTGCCGGGACGCGTGGAGCAGTCCTCGGACAATTCGAACTTCCGCACCCTGGCTGAACAGGATCGCCGGACCTGCACGTTCCCGGAGTTCGGCTGATGAAATCTGTTCTTGCCGTGATGACCCTGGGTGCGGCGACCGTCGGCCTGGCGGCCTGCACCAGCGGGTTCGAGGCGCCCTATGACCCCGGTGTCTGCTACTACGTCGTTCCCAGCGAGACCGAGGGCGAGGATCCGCGCCTGAATGTCGTGGCGCGCGACCAGCCGCAGATCGAGCTGTGCGCCGCGCGTCTCGAGGAGATGCGGGTCCGGTTCCTGCAGATGGGCGGTTCGAACCGCGAGATCATCGGGGCCTATCAGGGGCAGTTCATCTTCATCGACCCGCAGGGCGTGAAGTTCGGCAAGACCCTGACGGGGGCGCGCTTCTTCGCTCTGGCCCGCACCGGCGACGGACGGCTGGCCGTTCCGGGCGCCATCGTGCGCGATGAGGACGGGCGCCCCGTGGCGGTGGCCGAAAATCCGCCGGCCGCCCCGGCCCAATAGTCCCGCGTGGCTTGACGCCAGCCGCCCGGCAGGCGAGAACATTAACAGAACAAATGGCCCGCGAGAGGGTCTGAGAAACGGAGTTGGAAGATGGCGGGCAGCGTCAACAAGGTCATTCTGATCGGCAATCTGGGCAAGGACCCCGAGATCCGCACCCTCAACAGCGGCGACCGGGTCTGCAATCTGCGGATCGCGACGTCCGAGTCCTGGCGCGACAAGACCTCTGGCGAGCGCAAGGAGAAGACCGAGTGGCACCAGGTGGTCATCTTCAACGAGAACATCGTCAAGGTGGCCGAGAACTACCTGAAGAAGGGCTCGACCGTGTACATTGAGGGCGCGCTGACGACCCGCAAGTACACCGACCAGCAGGGCATCGAGAAGTATACGACCGAGGTCGTGATCCAGCGCTTCAACGGCAATCTGACCATGCTGGGCGGTCGCGGTGACGGCGGCGGTTCGGGCGGCGGCGGTGGCGGTCGCGGGGACGATGACTACGGCTCGGGCTTCTCCTCGGGGGGCCAGTCGCGGCCGTCGGGTCCGAAGGAGAACTACGACCTCAACGACGACATCCCCTTCTAGGTCACAGGCCCTGAAACCGTCCGTCACCGCTGTTGACGGGCGGGCGGGGCGGAACTGTGCCAAGAGCGGCGCGTGACCCAGACCCGTCCCCTGATTCCCCATGATCTGAGCCTTCTGGAGATCGCGGCCATCGTCGCCGTGATCGTCATCTGGGGCGTGAACAATGCCGCGGCCAAGGTGGCCACGGACTCCCTGCCGCCGTTGATGACGGGGTCGATGCGGTTCGCCCTGACGGCCCTGTGCCTGACCGCCTTCATCCGTCCGCCCTTCCCGAACTGGAAGAGCCTGCTGCTGATCGTGGGCGTGGGCGGACCGCTGCACTACGGGCTGATCTATGTGGCCTTCTGGCTGGCGGATGACGTCAGCCCGGTGTCGGTGGCGGCGCAACTGTGGATCCCGTTCACGGCCCTGTTCGCCTTCCTGCTGCTGGGCGAGCGGCTGAAGCGGCCGGCGTTGGCAGGGCTGGCCGTGGCCTTCATCGGCGTGGTGTGGATGTCGGCCGACCCGAATGTCCTGCACGACTGGGACGCCATCCTGGTCGGCATCGGCGCGGCGTCGGCCTGGGCCCTGACCACGGTGATCGCCCGCCGCACGACCTCGATCCCGCCGCTCAAGATGCAGGGCCTGCTGGCGGCCGTCACAATGCCGGTGCTGGCGCTGGCCTCGCTGGCCTTTGAGCGGGACCAGATCGCCGCCGCCATGGCCGCGCCGCCGATCGCCTGGGCCTCGGTGCTGTGGGGCGGACTGGCCTCGTCGGTGATCGCCACCACCCTTGTCTTCTGGCTGGTCCAGCGGCGGGAGGCCGGGCGGGTGACCCCCTATCTGCTGGCGACGCCGGTCGTGTCGATCCTGATCGGCTGGGGCCTGATGGGCGATGTGCTGACGCCCCAGATCCTGACCGGGGCGGCCGTGACCATGGGCGGAGTGGCGATCGTCGCCCTGGCCGAGCGGGGCCTGCGCGCCGGGGCGGCCAAGGCCTAGGCCTGATCCCTTAAGCCGGCACCACCCGGGGATCGCCCGCTGCGACGGCAAAGGTGGCGCGCGTCGACAGGGTGCCCGACCGGTCCGACACCTTGTCCAGCACCTTGAACTCGGTCTGCCAGCGCTCGGCCGTCACGTCGCAGACGGCATAGCCCCGTTGGGCATTGTTGAACTTGAGGAAGGGGTTGTCCTCCAGATAGCGGCGGCCGTCGGCGCGCTGGTCGGTGCCGTCGCCCGATGAGCTGATCGAGGTGGTGACGAACTCGCTGGCCACCGGGGCCCCGGACGGATCGCGGCCGTCGATGTGCAGCTCGCCGGCGTAATTCTGATGCTCGTCGCCGGTCAGGACCACGAGGTTGTCGATCCGCCGGTCACGGACCCGCTCCAGCAGGCGGCGGCGCGGGATGGCGTAGCCGGCCCAGGTGTCGAGGTTATAGCCCGGCTCGGGGCCTTCCTTGCGGTCGAGGTCCATGACCATGATCTGCTGGGCCAGCACCTTCCAGCGGGCCTGTGAGCGATCAAGGTTGCGATACAGCCACTGCTCCTGGGCCTCGCCGAG
>JAHJYN010000089.1 GCA_018826885.1 Alphaproteobacteria bacterium
AAATGGTTCAACACCACCAAGGGCTTCGGCTTCATCCAACCCAACGACGGCGGCACGGACGTGTTCGTCCACATCTCGGCCGTCGAGCGTGCGGGCCTCGGCTCGCTGAATGAAGGCCAGACGGTCTCGTACGAGCTGGAGCGCGATCAGCGCAGCGGCAAGACGTCGGCCGGACAGCTGCAAGTCCAGGCCTAAGCCTCGGGTTTAACCGATGTTTTGGAAAGCCCGCCCCTCTCCGGAGGTGGCGGGCTTTTTTTTGTCTAGGGGGCGCGAACCCGGAGGCGGGCGCCCTCGATGGCCTCGACCACCACCCGCGAGCCGATCGCGGGAGCGGCGTCGCCTTCCAGCTCGGCGGCCCACTCCGAGCCCGAGATGAACACCCGCCCCCGTCCGTCGAGGAAGGGGGTGATGACCTGGGCCTGCTGGCCAATCAGTCGCGAGTCGCGGTCGTTGATGTCCGGCATCTCCGCCGGGTTCATCCGCTTGATCAGCCGGTTCGACAGCAGGGTCAGCCCCGCCGTCAGCAGGCCGAAGACGATGATCTCGATGGCGAAGCCGTAGCGCAGGCCGATGGCGGTCAGCACGGCGACGATGCCGGCCGAAACGGCGGGCCACAGCAGCCACTCGCTCGACAGGGCCGACTCCACGGCCAGCAGCACCAAACCGAGGCCCAGCCAGATCCACCACGGCTGGCTGGCGTGAAGCGAAATGAGCGCGTCCATGTGCGTCTGTCCTGCCGTCAGGTACGGGGCACCGAGCCACCCCCGGCGGGGCGGGTCGGCGGGGTGCGCGTCGCGGCGGCGCGCTGCGGTTGCGGCGCGGTCGGCGGCGTGCGGGTTTGTTGCTCGCGGGCGAGCCCGACCAGTTCGCCAACCCCGGCCAGGGTGCCGACCAGGCCGGACATCTCGGCGGGAACGATGACGGTCCGCTGCTGCGGGCTCCGGGCCAGTTCGGCGAAGGCTTCGACATACTTCTGGGCGATGAAGTAGTTGATGGCGTTGACGTCACCGGCGGCGATCGCCTGCGACACCATGGCGGTGGCCTTGGCCTCGGCCTCGGCCTCGCGTTCACGGGCCTCGGCGTCACGGAAGGCGGCTTCGCGGCGGCCCTCGGCCTCGAGGATGGCCGACTGCTTGGCACCCTCGGCGCGCGCGATGGCGGCCTGCTTCTCGCCGTCGGCTTCGGTGATGACGGCGCGCCGTTCGCGCTCGGCCTTCATCTGGCGGGCCATGGCATTGGTGATGTCGACCGGCGGGGTCAGGTCCTTGATCTCGATGCGGTTGACCTTGACGCCCCACGGCTCGGTCGCCGCGTCGATCACCGTCAGCAGGCGGCTGTTGATGCTGTCACGCTGGAACAGGACCTCGTCCAGCTCCATCGAGCCAATCACGGTCCTGAGGTTGGTCGAGCACAGCTGGGTGATGGCATAGGGCAGGTCCTCAACCCGATAGGCCGCGGCCGAGGCACTCATCACCTGGATGAAGACGATGGCGTCCACCTTCACCATGGCGTTGTCCTTGGTGATCACCTCCTGCTGGGGCACGTCCAGGACCTGCTCCATCATGTTCATGCGGCGCCCGATGCGCTCGACGAACGGGGTCAGCAGGCTGATGCCGGGCGACAGGGTCTTGGTGTATTTGCCGAAGCGCTCGACCGTGAATTCCCGGCCCTGCGGCACGATCTTGATCACGCTGAAGAGCAGGATCACCGCAAAGACGACGACCACGATTCCAAAGATATCCAAGATTTGCATCAGCCACGCGTCTCCCTGTGTTTGCGACAGGCTAGGCGGTAAAGCATCGGCCCGCCACAGAAACCGGACGCAAGTGCATCACTCTGCCGCGAGCCGGGCTGCCGCCAGGCGGATCACCCGCACCGTCTCGGACCAGGCGACGTGGTGCTCTACCTGATCCAGGGGCCAGAAGCGGGCGTCAGCGGCGTCGTCTCCGGCGACCGGCTCGCCCGACTGCCAGCGCGCGGCAAAGTCGACGAGGACATAGTGGCGCCCACTGTCGGGAAAGATGCCGTCCACCACATCCACCAATGGGCCCAGTTCAGCCTTGACCCCGGTTTCCTCGACCAGTTCGCGCAAGGCGGCGTGACGCAGGGTCTCTCCGGGCTCGACCCGCCCGCCCGGCAGGCTCCACTCGCCCAGCCGAGGAGGCTTGCCCCGCCGAATCAGCAGGACGTCCTGACCCCGCAGACAGATGACGCCCACGGCCGCGACCGGCGCAGTCATGGGAGGACAGTCGGTCGGTGACGGATCGGGCATCCGCCCTTTTCCCCGGCCCCGGCATCTGAGACAAGCGGATATGGCTATCCCCTCTCCCGCGGCGATCTCAGAGCTGAAACAGGCCCTCGGCCCCAAGGGGTGGAGCGAGGACCCGGACACCTTGGCCCCGCATCTACGCGAATGGCGGGATCGGTGGCAGGGCCACACGCCCCTGCTCCTTCAGCCCGGCTCAACGGCCGAGGTCGCTGCCGCCGTCGCAATCTGTGCCCGGCACCGGGTGGCGATCACGCCCCAGGGCGGCAATACGGGTCTGGTCGGCGGCCAGATCCCGATGGGCGAGGTTCTCCTGACCACCCGCCGTTTGCGTGCCATCCGGGACGTCAGCCCATTGGACGACGCCCTGACCGTCGAGGCGGGCGTGACCCTCTATGAGGCCCAGCAGGCTGCACTGGCGGTCGAGCGCCGCTTTCCGCTCAGTCTCGCATCCGAGGGCACGGCGACCATCGGCGGGGTCCTGTCGACCAATGCAGGCGGCACATCGGTGCTGCGCTATGGCATGGCGCGCGATCTGGTGCTGGGCATCGAGGCTGTGCTGGCCGACGGGCGCGTGTTCAATGGGCTAAAGCGGCTGCGCAAGGACAACACCGGCTATGACCTGAAGCAGCTGCTGATCGGGGCCGAGGGGACGCTGGGCATCCTTACGGCTGCGACCCTCAAGCTGTCTCCGGTCCTGCGCGGCCGGGCCACCGCCATCGTGGGGCTGGAGACACCGCAACAGGCCGTCGCCCTGCTGGCGCGCGCCAAGGCTGAATCCGGCGGTGGGGTTGAGGCCTTCGAGCTGATGAAGCGGCTGGGCACCGAACTGGTCCTGAAATGGATTCCGGACACGCGCGAGCCGCTAGAGAGTGCGCCGCCGTGGTCAGTCCTGATCGAGCTGGGCTCGGGCGATCCCGAAGCGGCCGCGACGGCGCTCGAGCGACTGCTGGCGGCGGCCTTCGAGGACGGGCTGATCCAGGATGCCGCCATTGCCGCCAACCAGACCCAGGCCGCGGCCTTCTGGCGGTTGCGCGAAGAGCAGTCGGCGGGGCTGAAGCCCGAGGGCGGCGGCTGGAAGCACGACGTGTCGGTCCCCGTTTCGCAGATTGCCGACTTCATCGAGGAGGCATCATCCGCTGTCGAGGCGTTCGAGCCCGGCGCCCGGATCAGCGTCTTCGGCCACGTCGGCGACGGCAACCTCCACTATGACGTCTTGTGCCCTGAAGGCGCGGGCCTGAAGGCGTTTCTGGGCCGCTGGGAAGCCGGGTCGCGGATCGTCCATGATATCGTCGCGCGCTATGACGGCTCCATCTCGGCTGAGCACGGTCTGGGGCGGCTCAAGACCGACGAGGCCCGCCGCTACAAGTCCGAGGTCGAGCTGGATGTCCTGCGCGCCGTGCGCAAGGCGCTGGACCCGTTGGGGATCCTGAACCCAGGCGTCCTCTTCTGACGTCCTGCGACGGACTGCCGCCGGTTTCATTCCCGGACGAACCTGACTAAGTCAGCCCCCGTCAAAGGGAGACCCGATGTGCTGATGATCCTGTCTCCGGCCAAGCGGCTGGACTTCTCCGATCCCGCGACCGATGCGCCCGCCACGGCGCATCGGATGACGGACGATGTCCGCAGCCTCTCGGTCACGGCGCGACGCCAGACCCAGGCCGATCTGCGGCGGCTGATGGGAATCTCGGCCGATCTGGCGAAGCTGAATCAGGTTCGGTTCAAGGCCTTTGACCCCGACAGTGAAGACGGCCTGCAGGCCGCGCTCGCCTTTGCCGGCGATGTCTATCAAGGCCTGGACGCCCGCACCCTTGCCGCCGACGATCTGGGCTGGGCGCAGGATCACCTGCGCATCCTGTCGGGGCTGTACGGCCTGCTGCGGCCGCTGGACCGGATCCAGCCCTATCGGCTCGAGATGGGGACGCGGCTGAAGACCCGGCGCGGCTCCAGCCTGTACGATTTCTGGGGCGACCGCATCTCGAAGGCACTCAATGCCGATGCCGAGGGTCATGCCGATCCGACCCTCGTGAATCTGGCCAGCCAGGAATATTTCGGCGCCGTCGACGCGCGGGCCCTGAAGCTGCCGGTCGTCAACATCCACTTCCGCGAGGAGAAGGACGGGGAAAGCCGGATCATCTCCTTCTTCGCCAAGAAAGCGCGCGGCACCATGGCCCGCTACGCCATCGAGAACCGCATCGACCGGGCCGGGGACCTCAAGGCCTTTGACCGCGACGGTTATGGCTTTCAGGCCGGTTCCTCGACGGACAGCGACTGGATATTCACCCGAACAGGAAATTCCTGACATCGCCGCGTGGCGCACCGCAGCATCAGCGGCTATAGATCACGCCACGTTTCATTCACGAATAGGCATTCGATGTTCCAGTGGCCCAAGCGCGGTGACAAGGCAGAGTCCGAACAGGCCCGCGCGCGCGACATGAATGACCTGCGCGGCCAGGTCGCGGTAATCACGGGGTCGACCTCGGGGATCGGTCTGGCGCTGGCCCGCGCCGTCGCCGCGCGCGGCGGCGATGTGGTGCTGAACGGTCTGGGTGATCCGTCCGAGATTGAGCGCAACCGGGCCGAGATGGAAGCCGCCTGTGGCGTGCGCGTCCGGTATCACGCCGCCGACATGCGCCATGGCGAAGAGGTCGCCGACATGGTCGCCTATGCCAAGCATGAGCTGGGCCGGCTGGACATTCTGGTCAACAACGCCGGGGTTCAGCACGTCGAGGCCATCGAGAAATTCCCCGCCGACAAGTGGGAACAGATCATCGCCATCAACCTGTCGTCGGCCTTCTATGCCACGCGGGCGGCGGTGCCGATCATGAAGGCCCAGGG
>JAHJYN010000090.1 GCA_018826885.1 Alphaproteobacteria bacterium
ACAGCTTCCGCCCGATAGCCGGTCCCCAGAGACTTCACGACGTGCGTCTTGCCGATCACCCCGGCCAATGGTCGAGGAACACGAAGACGAAGGTAGTAGGTCGATCCCCTAACGATCAGGCCAGACGATTGCCGCCGCCCAGTATCAAGGGACCGTGGAGACGGTCGAAGAGACCGTTTCGACGGTGTGTGCAGCGAGGTGGTGCTACATCCTCGGGAGGGTGAACCGACTGTAGAGGAACGCTTTTTCGACGGTCTCTTCGGAACCGTGTGTAGCAGCGTGGTGTCAGAATTCTCGCCTGATTCCGTCCAAACCCTTATGGAACAAGGATTTGGTGGAGCCGAGGGGAGTCGAACCCCTGACCTCGTCATTGCGAACGACGCGCTCTACCAACTGAGCTACGGCCCCGATCCATGCTCGGGCACAGGCGAGCGCGGGACATAGGCGGGCGGGGCTTGTGGTGTCAATGGCGTCTTGCAGGGGATCGCCCCGGGACCGTTTCGACGCGCGACACCGTCGGCCTTGGCCGGAAGGCCCGGCTCAGGCTAGAAGCGACACCTGACGCAATTGCCGCTGCCGAGAAGGATCGACATGGGCCCCGCCATCGCCGGCTTTATCTGTTTCCTGGTCGACTCGATCTTCATGCTGCTGTGGCTGGCGATCATCATCTCGGCGGTCATGAGCTGGCTGTTCGCCTTCGATGTGATCAACTATCGCAACCGCTTCGTGGCCCAGCTGGCCCATTTCCTCGACAGCATCACCGCGCCGATCCTGGCGCCGCTGCGCAGCGTGATCCCGTCGCTGGGCGGCATCGACATCACGCCGATCATCGCCCTGCTGATCATCTCGGGCATCCGCTCCTACATCCTGCCCGCCAGCTGTGCGGCCCTGTATTCGCTGCTGAGCGGAATCTGATGCAGGCGGGTCACGCCCGGGTGCTTTCGCCGTCCGGCCGGAACGCCTAAGGTGCCCGTCCCCCGGCGCCCCGGCGCCCTTGAATTTCGAAGGTCATGACCACGATCAGGACGGTCGCCATCATCGGCGCGGGACAGATGGGATCGGGTATCGCCCAGGCGGTGGCCACCGGCGGGTATGCGGTGCGCCTGTATGACGCCGATGCGTCGCGGCTGCCGCTCGCCCATGGCGCCATCGCCAACAGCCTGGCCCGCCGCGTGGAGCGCGAAAGCCTGGGCGCCGACGAGGCCCAGGCCATACTGGGCCGGATCACCGATGCCGGAGATCTGGCCGCGGTCGGCACGGCAGATCTGGTCATCGAGGCGGCGGTCGAGGACGAGGCCGTCAAGACCGACATTCTGAAATCGCTGACCCCGCACCTCGGGGCCGAAACCCTGGTGGCGTCCAACACCTCATCCATCTCGATCACCCGGCTGGCCTCGGCCACCGACCGGCCCGACCGCTTCATCGGCCTGCATTTCATGAAGCCGGCGCCGGCCATGCGGCTGGTCGAGATCATCCGCGGCATCGCCACCTCGGCCGCCACCTATGAGACCGCGGTCGATTTCGCCCGGAGTCTCGGCAAGACCACCACCAACGCCGAGGATTTTCCGGCCTTTATCGTCAATCGCATCCTGGTGCCGATGATCAATGAGGCGATCTTCACCCTCTATGAGGGGGTCGGCGACGTCGCCTCGATCGACAAGGCCCTGAAACTGGGCGCCAACCACCCGATGGGGCCCCTTGAGCTGGCCGACTTCATGGGCCTGGACGTCGTTCTGGCCATCATGAATGTGCTCTACGACGGGCTGGCCGACAGCAAATACCGGCCCTGTCCCCTGCTGGTGAAATATGTCGAGGCCGGCTGGCTGGGTCGCAAGACCGGACGCGGCTTCTATGACTATTCCGGCGACGTCCCGGTGCCGACCCGATGAAGACCCGCTTCGAGACCCTCGAGGACCTGCCCGGCCAGCGTCAGGTGACCTGGCGCCGGTCCGGCGGCTGGATTGCGCTCGCCGCCCTGCTGGGCATTGCCTGGCCGCCCCTCATCATCACCTTTTTCGTCTGGCCGCCGCAGAGCTGGCTGGACGGCCTGAGCACCGACTGGCGCGTGCTGGTCCTTGCGGTCGGCGTGATCGCCGTCCCCCTGTGCCTGTGGCTGCTCAACCAGGAGCGGATCCGCACCGGTCGGCCGGCCACCCGGCTCGGCATCGTCTGGCGCTTCATGTTCTACGGGGGGTTGCTGGCCGCCGCCCTGCAGGGGTTCAACGCCCTCGTGCTGTCGGGCATCGGCGCCGCCCGCTCGGCCGATATCGGTCAGGCCATGGGGTATGCCGAAACCGCCCTGCTGATCTTTGGCGTCGGCGGCGTGCCGCTCGCGATCCTGGTCGGCATCAGCTACGCCCTGTGGGCCGGACTGTGCGCCGCCTTCCTCGCCTTCATGCCGCGCCCGGCCCCGGTCCGGGACCGGCTGGGCCTCAGCGGACGCGAGACCTTCTAGGCCCCGCGCGCCGACGTTACAGCAAATTTACTTTCCTTCGGCGCCGCTCGCTGCGACCCTCGCCGCCAGACATCAGGTGATCGCCGGGGGGACATCACGCCATGACATCCACAGACCTGCATACCGAACCCGCATCCGCGCGGCTCGCGCCCGTCGCGCCCAAGGACCGGATCTTCAATCTGGACATGCTGCGCGGCTGGGCCATCCTCGGCATTCTGGCCGTGAACGCCATCGCCTTTGCCTGGCCCTCGCTGCTGATGATGGCCGAGGCGCCACCCCCGGCGAATGCCACCCAGGCCGACGTCATCGGCGTCTGGGTGATCGACGTCTTCTTCTCCGACAAGATGCGCACCCTGTTCACCCTCCTGTTCGGGGTGTCGATCTTCCTCGTGGGCGGTGAACGCAGCGATCTTGACCGGGGCGCCCTGCTGCGACGTCGTCTGTGGTGGCTGCTGCTGATCGGCGCGATCCATGGGGCGGCGCTCTGGTACGGCGACATCCTGTTCCTCTATGCGGTCAGCGGCTTCCTGTTCCTGTTGTTCCGCTCGTGGTCGGCCCGGCGCCTGCTCTGGATCGGGGGTCTGATCACCCTGTTCTGGGCCCTGCTTGCGACCGGCTTTTACTGGGGCATGGAAAATCTGCCGGCCGACATCGCCAGCAAGATGACCCAGGGCATGCCCGTCGCCACACCCGAAGCCATTCAGGCCGCAGTCGATACCTATCGCTCCGGCTGGCCCGCCGGATGGCTGGCCAATCTGACGACCTGGGCCACCTTCCTCGTCGCCATCGTGATCATGGTGCCGGTCACCGTGCCCCTGATGATGGTGGGCCTCGGCCTCTACAAGTCGGGCTATCTGACCGGCACGGCCTCCATGGGCACCTACCTGACGGTGCTGGTCCTCGGCGGCGCCAATCTGGCGGTGTCGGCGTACTGGGGCTGGCAACAGGCCATGGCGCCGGACGGCGTCGACCCCACCGGGGGGCTGGCTGCCGCCTCGACCGGGGCCGCGCCGCTGGTCACCCTGTTTTACGTCACGGCCCTGATCCTGCTGACGAAGTTCGGGCTCAAGGTCATCACCCAGGTGCTGGTGCCGGTCGGTCGCATGGCCTTCACCAACTACCTCACCCAGACCCTGATCATGATGACCCTCTATTATGCGCCCTGGGGACCCATGTGGTTCGGCACCCACAGCACCTCGCAGATGTGGATGGTGGTGGGTGCGGTCTGGCTGGCCCAGCTGGTCTGGTCGCCGCTGTGGCTGTCGGTGTTCCGCATGGGGCCGCTGGAATGGGCCTGGCGCTGCCTGACCTATGGCCGGATGGTGCGCATCTCGAAGGGCGGCGACTAGAGCCTGATCCGTTGAGGAGGAATCGCTTCGCGATTCCGCCGATGCGTTGAATCAGGCTCCAGGATTGAGCGAGAGCATGATTCACGCTCTCGCCAGAACCACGAATTGGTTCTGTCTCTAGCGATCATGCTCCAGGCCGACGGTCGCATTGCGGGACGGGGGGTGATGGCGTAATCGCCCCCCATGACCCCTGACACGCCATCCGACGCCCCGACCGCCGACGCTCCCCGCCCCGAAGCGCCCCGTCCTGAAGCAAGGGGCCCCCGGGGTTTTAAGGACCGGCGCGGCCCGGACCTGATCGCTGAGCGCCGCATCGTCGAGCGGGTCTCGGCCGTCTATGAGCGTTGGGGGTTCGAGCCGCTGGAAACCTCGGCCTTCGAATATGCCGATGCGCTCGGCAAATTCCTGCCCGATGCCGACCGTCCGAACGAGGGCGTCTTCGCCCTGCAGGACGACGACGACCAGTGGATGGCGCTGCGCTACGACCTGACGGCACCGCTGGCCCGCTATGCTGCCCAGAACTGGGAGACCCTGTCCAAGCCGTTCCGGCGCTATGCCTTCGGTCCCGTCTGGCGCAACGAAAAGCCGGGACCGGGGCGCTTTCGCGAATTCATCCAGTGCGACGCCGACACCGTCGGCTCTGACCGGCCCGAGGCCGACGCCGAAATTCTGGCGCTGGCGGTCGAGGGCCTGACGGCGGCGGGCCTGGACCGGGATCAGGCCCAGATCAAGGTTTCGAACCGCAAGCTGTTCGACGGCCTGTTTGGCGCCGGCGGTATCGACGACCCGGCACAGCGCCTGACCGCGCTCCGCGCCATCGACAAATTCGACCGGCTGGGCTGGGAGGGGGTCTCGGCCCTGCTGGGCGAGGGCCGCCTCGACGAGTCCGGCGACTATACCAAGGGCGCGCAACTGCCGACCGCCGTCATCTCGACGGTTGAGCGCTTCCTCGCCTCGGCGGGCCAGGCAAACCTCAGCCGCGCCGACACGCTGGCCGCTGTGGCGGGCGCGGGCGACCTTGGCGCCGTCGGCGAGGACGCCCTGAAGGAATTGCAGGCCATCGACACGGCGCTCGGCATCATGGGCGTGGACCAGACCGCCGTGCGCTTCGATCCCACGGTCGTGCGCGGGCTGGAATATTACACCGGCGTGGTGTTCGAGGCCGAACTGCTGCTGCCGACCACCGACGAGCGGGGACGTCCCGTCCGGTTCGGCTCGATCGGTGGCGGGGGCCGCTATGATGATCTGGTCGCCCGCTTCACCGGACAGAGCGTGCCCGCGACCGGCTTCTCCTTTGGCGTCTCGCGGCTCGCGGCGGCCCTGCGCGCCAGCGGCCGCGATCCGGCGGGCGAGGTCCGCGGCCCGGTCGTGGTCATCGCCTTCTCCGACGCCGATATGGCCCATTATCTGGGCGCGGTCGCCGAGTTGCGGGCCGCGGGTATCGCTGCCGAACTCTACCTCGGCCGGGCGGGCATGAAGGCCCAGATGAAGTATGCCGACCGACGGGGCGCCCCGGTCGCCGTCATGCTGGGCGGAGACGAGATCGCGGCCGGCACCGTCACCCTTAAGGACCTCGACGCCGGTCGCCGCCTGTCGCAGGCGGTCTCCGATAATGCCGAATGGAAACAGGCGCGTCCGGGACAACAGACCCTGCCGCGCGACCAGATGGTGGCCGCGATCCGGGCGATTCTCGAAGGATCGTCAATAAGCGACTGATCCGGTCGCTGACTTATCGACGATCAGTCAAGAAAACGCCGGATTTCGCCTTCGGTTTGATTGACTTGTCGGGTTCGGATCGTATGAATGGGGCTCTCGAAGCGCGCGACGCGATGCGACGCGCAAACTTCGTAGGCGTTTCGGGGAGGAAACGTCCGCTCCTAGACGAGCGAAAGAAGCCCGCCGCGATGTAT
>JAHJYN010000312.1 GCA_018826885.1 Alphaproteobacteria bacterium
ACCAGGCATGTCGATCTATATTCACCTACGTCAGGATGCTGGCGGGAAAGCCTGAGCATCACCACGGAGGAAATCATCGTTCGGCCAAGCGGACAGGCCTCGCAGGACAGTATGGGAACGCAAACTATACTGTATCGTGCAGTGTTCGGCGGCGAGCGATAGATAGGGATGTGACGGGGTGGTCCGATTGAAAGCGGGGCAGTGAATTTCCTTCAGAAAATCCTCGGCTTTAAGCTGGAGACCCGCAAAAACCTGTAGCGTTTTTGCGATGATGGTGATTCATTGATCGAGAGCGATCATGGAGAGCCGTGGTGGATCCGAAGTCCCTGTTCAGTTTGAGCGACCATCTTGAAGCATTGAGCAAGGAGGGTGATCCGCTCGAGGTTTTGCAGCAGACCGTGGACTTCGAGTACTTCCGGGTCTGGCTGGTCGAGGGTCTGGGCTACGGCGATGGCGCCAAGGGTGGCCGTCCGCCGTTCGATCCGGTCATGATGTTCAAGGCTCTGATCCTGCAGGCGCAACACAATCTGTCCGACGCGCGAATGGAGTTCATGATCCGGGACCGCCTGAGTTGGCTGCGTTTCCTTGGACTGTCACTCGGGGACCGCACGCCTGACGAGAACACGATCCGGCATTTTCGCAACCGCCTGACCGAGACCGGAACGCTCAAGCGGGTGATGAAGGCCTTCGACTGGCAACTCCAGAAGAAGGGCTACATCCCGATGTCGGGGCAGATTGTCGATGCCTCGCTGGTGCCTGCGCCCAAGCAGCGGAATACTGAAGGTGAACGCGAGGCGATCAAGTCCGGTATGAGCGCGAAGGAAATCTGGCCGGACGAGCCGAACAAGGCCGCGCAGAAGGATATTGATGCGCGCTGGACGCTCAAGATTGGTGGCAAAGTCCGCTATCGCGCGGACGGCACGCCATTGCCCATGATTGCCCTGCCAGTCTTCGGCTACAAATCCCACATAAGCATCGACCGGCGCTTCGGCTTCATCCGGGAGATGGCGGTGACTTCGGCGTCGGCCGCCGACGGGCGCCTTCTGCGCCAGGTCGTCAGTACGGACAACACCGGTTCCGAGGTCTGGGCAGACAGCGCCTATCGCTCAAAGCGTAACGAGAAATGGCTGTCGGACCGGATGCTCACGTCGCGCATCCATCGGCGCAAGCCCATGGGCAAGCCCATGCCGAAGTCAACGGCGCGGGCCAACGCTGCCAAGTCCTCGATCCGCGCCCATGTCGAACACGTCTTTGCCCATCAGAAGAACAGGTTCGGGCTGTTCATCCGAACCATCGGCCTTGCCCGCGCCGAAGCGAAACTCACCCTGTGCAACCTGGCCTACAACTTCAACAGGCTGATCTTCCACGATCGCCGGGAAAGCATGGGCTGATTCTGCCCGCAACCCGGGCAAGACGGGTGAAATCGACCGGAATGCCCTCGAAAAGGGACCGAAGGCGCGCCCAACAGCGTCCGGCAGCATTGGCATCATCTGCCGTCAGGCTACCAAACCGTGAAAGACCCGGTTTTTGCGGGTCTCCAGCTATCGCGCAACCGACCCCAAGTCCCTGCTGGTCGGGCGGGATTCCTATATCGCGGCAGGTGGCCGTGTCGAGGACGCGGACCTGTTCTCCACTGCAGCCGACGAGCGCTGGATCGACACCCATATTCTCGATGATCTGGCGGAGACGAAACTCGCCGCGCAGGCCGAGGCGCTGCGTGAGCGCGAAGGCCTGGGGGAAGTGCGCATCGTCACCGGCGCGCGCATTCCCTATATGGAGACCTATGCGCTGAAACCGCTGACCGGCGTCGCCGAACCGCTCACGCAGGAGCAGGAAGCGCGTAAACGGGAGATTGAGGAGGAGATTGCCGAAATCGAACTGCTCGCTGAAAACGAGGGCTATGAGCCGGAAGAGGATGAAGAACAGCGCTATGCTGCCCTCCAGGCGGAACTCACGGCGATCGTAGAGCGCGAGGTTGTGATCGATCCTGAGCAGAAAGCGACCGCTCTAGGCTATGTGGTGCTCGGCCAAGACGGGACGCCGCAAATCCATCATCAACTCTATATCGCGCCGGTGTCCGATGAAGGAAGCGGCGAGGCCGATGATGACGGCGACGAGGGCGACGATAATGCCAGCGTTGAAACGCAGGAGAACGATACCGCCGATGACGCTCGTCCGGTGATGAGCCAGCGCCTTCGCGAAATGCTGGCGATGATGAAGACTGAGCTGCTTGCGGTCCACGTCGCCAGTGATCCCGCATTCGCGTTAGATCTGGGCACCTTCATCATGATTGATCGTGAATCCCGCCTGGCGTCCTTCGACATGCCGAGCGATCTGCGGGCCTCGGTGCCTTCCCGTCTCTTGCCCGACTTCAAGCCTGAAACAGCGGCGGCGGGTGAATGGACGAAGCTCGACGAGGGGCTCGATCGGAGCTGGCTCCACCACCAGGCC
>JAHJYN010000091.1 GCA_018826885.1 Alphaproteobacteria bacterium
AGATCGTCTGTTTCATGCGTTTACCACCGGCGCTCGAAATGACGCCGCAGCAGGATGGCGGCAGCGTTCATCACGATCATGAAGGTCAGGAGAACCATGATGGCCGCGGCGGTCCGTTCATGGAACGCGCGCTCCGAGGCATTCTCCCAGATGTAGATAAGGGACGGCAGGGCGCCGCTGGGCTCGGTGATCGAGCCTGCGATACCCGGAATGAAGCTGACCATGCCGATCAGCAGCAGGGGCGCCGTCTCGCCCAGGGCATGGGCCAGCGAAATGATCGCCCCGGTCATGACGCCGGGCAGGGCCAGCGGCAAGACGTGCTGGAACACCGTCTGGGTGCGGCTGGCGCCCATGGCCAGCGCCGCCTCGCGGATCGACGGCGGCACCGCCTTCAGCGACGACCGAGTGGCGATGATGATGGTCGGCAGCGCCATCAGGGCCAGCACCAGACCACCCACCAGCGGCGACGAGCGCGGCAGATGCATCCAGTTGATGAACAGGGCCAGACCCAGCAGGCCGTAAACAATCGACGGCACGGCGGCGAGGTTGTTGATATTGACCTCGATCAGGGCGCTCAGCCGGTTCCGCGGCGCGAACTCTTCCAGATAGACCGCCGCTGCCACGCCGATCGGAATGGCCAGGAAGGCCGTCACCATCAGCATCAGCGCCGAGCCGATCACCGCGCCCAGCACCCCGGCCAGCTCGGGCTCGGTGGAGTCGCCGCTGGTGAACAGCCGGCTGTTGAAGTGGGCGCGCACATTGCCGTCGTCTTCCAGCTGGTCCAGCCAGCCGATCTGCTGATCGGTCAGACGGCGCTGCTCGGCCGGCGTCTCGATCGAGATCTCGTCCTTGAAATACAGGTCCGCCTCGTCCGACACGGGCACGTCAAAGGTCACCGTCTGCCCGATCAGCGAGGGGTCTTCCGCCACCCGCCGGGCGATCTCGAACTTCAGCTCGGACGAGAACAGGCCGCGCATCTCGGCGGCCAGCGGACCGGCCGCATCCCCCTCAAGCCCTCTCGAGGCCAGCTGCTGCTGCGCCACCATCTGCTCGAAATTGGTGCCCTGCGGATAGGCGGGATCGATGCGGGCCGGGTCCAGATAGACCGGCACCGACACCTCATGGGCGTAGAAGGCCGTATGCCCCTGGTCGATGATCCGGCCCAGCAGCAGCGCCAGAAACGCCACGGCCACGGCAATGGCCAGAATGCCATACATCCGGAACCGGCCCTCGCGGGCATAGCGCCGCTTCAGCCCGCCCCTCAGCCGGTCCAGACGGGTCGCCGTCATCGCGTCGCGGGTCTCAGTCATACTGCTGCCGATACGTCTGCACGATGCGCTGGGCCACGATGTTCAGCGCCAGGGTGACCAGGAAAAGGGTCAGGCCCAGGCCAAAGGCCGCCAGCGTCTTGGTCGAGTTGAACTCCTGGTCTCCGGTCAGCAGGGTCACGATCTGCACCGTCACCGTCGTCACCGTGTCCAGCGGATTGAGCGTCAGGCGCGCGGCAAGGCCGGCCGCCATGGTCACGATCATGGTCTCACCGATCGCCCGCGACATGGCCAGCAGCAGCGCCCCGGCGACCCCGGGAAGCGCGGCCGGCATCAGCACCCGGCTGACGGTCTCGGACTTGGTGGCGCCCATCGCATACGACCCGTCCCGCAGCGACTGCGGCACGGCATTGAGGATGTCGTCCGACAGCGACGAGACGAACGGGATCAGCATGATCCCCATCACCGCACCGGCCACCAGCGCCATCTGGTTCTGGACCAGCATCAGATACTGCCCCAGCCCGTCCAGCGGCCCGCCGACCAGCCAGCCCCCGATGGTGTTGAAGAACTCGCGGAAGGCCGGCCCCACCGTCAGGGCGGCGAAGAAGCCGTAGACCACGGTCGGCACACCGGCCAGAATCTCCAGCACCGGCTTGATGATCGCCCGGCTGGCCGATCCCGCATACTCGGACAGGTAAATCGCCGCGAACAGGCCGACGGGGGCCGCCACCGCCATGGCGATCAGCATGATCAGGAAGGTGCCCGCGAACAGCGGCAGGGCCCCGAACGCCCCCGTCGATCCCACCTGGTCCGCACGGATAGCCGTCTGCGGACTCCACTGCGTGCCGAACAGGAACTCCGGCAGCGGCACCGCCGAGAAGAAGCGCGTCGCATCGATCAACAGCGAGGCGATGATGCCGATCGTCGTCAGCACCGCGATCGCCGAACAGACCAGCAGCAGGCCGACGATCCAGCCCTCGACCCGGTTGCGGGCCCGGAAATCCGGCCGGATACGCAGGAAGGCGATAATGCCCCCCATCAGCGCCACAAGAATTGCACCCGCCGCCCCGGCCCAGGCGAGGGTCATCTCGATCCGGTCCGATCGCGCGCCCTCGGTGGCCAGATGCTGCGCCAGCTCCGGTTCCCAGATCGCCTGGGCGGGCTGGCCGTCCGCGACCCGGGCGGCATCGGCGACAAAGGCATTCTTGCGGAAGGTCTCGAGGCTTGCGACCGCCTCGGGCTGGCCGGTCTGGACCAGCTGCTGGGTGATGGGTCCCGAGAGAATCGAAAGGGCGACCAGCACCAGCACCGCCGGAGCCGCCACCCAGATCAGGGTATAGGCGCCGTGCTGCGCGGGTCGCGAATGGGGGCGCTCACGGCCGGTCAGGCGGGCCGCACGACGGGAGGCCCGCCGCTGGCCCAGCACAAAGCCCACCGCCGCCAGCAGGATCACGATCAGAAGGACGGTCAGGGTCATCAAGGTCCGCGATACGGGGAATCAGACTGCAATCCCGCAGTCATCAAAAGTGCGCGGACCCTGCCCGTTATTGGTCAGCGGATTACGACGGGTCCATGACAGTTCGGTTACACCGTCAGGGCCGGCGCTGTGACAGGGCGTTTTGACAGGGGAAAGAAGGCGGTAAAGGCCGCGCCCTCGCCGGGCAGACTTTCGACCAGCAGCCCCCCGCGATGCCGGTTGACGATGTGTTTGACGATGGCCAGCCCCAGTCCGGTCCCGGGACGGTCGCCCCCGCTCTTCTGACCCTCGACGCGATAGAAGCGCTCCGTCAGGCGCGGCAGATGTTCACGGGACAGGCCAGGTCCGTGGTCGCGCACCGTCACTGCGGCATAGGTCAGACCGTCGTCCCGGTCCGGAGTCAGCAGCGGCAGCCGCGCCGCCCCCGGCATCCGGGCCGCCGCCGCCGCCGCCGGGGTCAGGCCGCTGCGGATCTCGACCTCGATCCGGCCGTCGCGCGGGGAATATTTGATCGCATTGTCAATCAGGTTCTGGATCACCTGGACGATCTCGTCCCGCTCTCCCTTGATGCGGACCGCCGCCTCGGGCGCGTCGACCGCGATCTGCACGCCGTGATCGCGGGTCAGCACGCTCAGCGCATCGACCACATCGGCGGTGGCCCGCCCCAGGTCCAGATGCCCCGACGGCGGCACGTGCTCATTGAGCTCGATCCGGCTCAGCGACAGCAGGTCGGCGACCAGGCGGGTCATGCGCTCGGCCTGGGCCGCCATGATGTCGAGGAACCGGTCGCGCGCCACCGAGTCCTCCCGGGCGTGCCCCTTCAGCGTCTCGATGAACCCGGACAACGAGGCCAGCGGTGTTCGCAGCTCATGGCTGGCGTTTGCGAGGAAGTCGACGCGCATCAACTCCATGCGACGCACATCGGTCTCGTCGCGCAGCATCAGGAGGGCCAGCGTCTGCGTGTCCGACCCCGGCAGCGGCCGGGTTACCGCGCGCCAGTGACGGGCCTGAACGCCGCCCGAATCGAAATCGGTCTCGCGGCTCACCCCCCCGAACAGGGCCTCGTCGACGGCCTCCAACAGGCCGGGATCGCGCAGCGCCGAGACCAGGATCGCCCCCTCGCGTGGAATGCGCAGCAGTTCCCGCGCCGCGCGGTTGGCCAACAGGATGCGCCGCCCCGCCATGTCATCCGGCTCGCCGCCCCGAACCACCAGCATGGGATCGGTCACGGTCTCGAACACCTCTTCCAGAAGGACGGCCTGGCTCTCGGCCGGACCGTTTTGGCGGGTGTCGACGACCGTCGCAGGCGTCGATGGCTGTCCGGGTTCAGGTCTCTGGCGCGACACCATCCAAGTGCTGATCGCGACCAGCAGGGCGCCCGCCAGAAGCGGCGGCGCATGGCCGGGATCATAGACCGCCAGCGCCAGCAGAACCAGGACCGCCAGCCCGCCCGACGCCCCTGCCGTCCACAGTCGCGACCCGGGCGAGGGGGCGACAGGCGAAGGATCCTGGGTGTCGGGCATGCCCTGTGATGCGCGTGAACTGTGAAATCCGCAAGACAGGCCGGACCCGCCGGGTCGCCACCCAGGTACGGAATCTTCACCAGTGTCCGCTAGCGTAAGCGATGAATATGGGGATACCGACTTCGTGAATGCCGTTCTGCTCTGTCTGACAACCCAGCATAACTGGCTGATGGTGGCCCTGGCCGCCGCAGTCTGTTTCGGGGGTCTGGCGACCGCCCTGTCCCTCTTTGACCGGGCGCGCAACTCCGGTGCACGGATGCGTCTCGCCCTCGGAACGGCGGCGGCCCTGACCGGCGGCCTGACCGCCTGGACCACCCATTTCACGGGCATGCTCGGCTATGACCCCGGACTGGAGCTCCGCTACGACCTCGGTCTGACCGTGGCCTCTTTCGGCATCGCCGTGATCGCCAGTCTCGGCACCACCCTGATCGGACTTCTGGGACGGACCGTCCTGGCCCGCATCGTGGCCGGCGTCTTCGGGATTGCCGGCGTTACCGCCATGCATTTCATCGGCATGTCCGCGGTCCGCCTTCAGGGGTTCATCACCTGGGATCCGGCCGTTGTCGTGGCCGTGGTCGTGATCGGCACCCTGCTGGCGGCCTCCGCCGGCTGGATTCATGCTCGCGGCGGCTGGAAGGGCACCCTCGGCGCAGCCCTGCTGGCCACGCTGGCAATCGCCTCCCTGCATTTCACCGCCATGGGCGCCGTCACCGTCAGCCCCAGCGCAGCGGTCACGGTCGACCCCTCGGCCTCGTCGGGCACCTTCGTCCTGACCGTCATCGCGGCCGCGATGGCGGTGCTGACGGCGGCCGCGGCCCTGTCGGTCGGACTCACCTACTGGTCGCGCACCAGCGCCCTTCGCCAGCTGCGCGAGGCCATCGACGCCATGCCCGACGGCCTCGGCTTCTACGACACCGAGGACCGGCTGGTGCTGTGGAACGCCCGCTATTCCGAGGTCAACCCCGAGCTGGCCACCAAACTCGAACGCGGGATGACCTTCCGCCAGATCCTCGAGATCGGCATCTCCGAAGGCCTCTACAAGGAGGCCATGGGGCGTGAGGAAGAGTGGATCGCCGAGCGTCTTGCCGCCCGTCGCTCCCTCTCCGTAACCCTCGAACAACGCATTGCCGGAGGACGCTGGCTGCGCGTCCAGGACCGGATGACGGCCGCCGGCGGCATCGTGACTGTAGTCAATGACATCACTGACCTCAAGCGCGACGCCCAGGCGCTGGCCGAGGCCCGCGACGCTGCCGAGGCCGCCAACGCCGCCAAGAGCCAGTTCCTGGCCAATATGAGCCACGAGATCCGCACGCCTCTGAACGGCGTGATCGGCGTTGCCCAGGCCCTGTCCCATACCGACCTCAGCGAAGACCAGCGCGATATGCTCAAGCTGATCGACGCCTCCAGCCGGACCTTGCAGATTCTCCTCAGCGACATTCTCGATCTCGCCCGCGTCGAATCCGGCCGCCTCGAGCTCCATAGCGAGGCCATGGACCTGCACCAGGCCACCCATGAAGCTGCCCAGCTCTATGCGGAATCCGCGCGCGAAAAGGGCCTGCAGTATATGGTCGAGATCGCCGACGATTGCCCTCGCTGGATCGAGGGCGACATCGTCCGGCTGAAGCAGGTGCTGACCAATCTGGTCTCCAACGCCGTCAAATTCACCACCGAGGGCATGGTCCAACTGACGGTCGGCGTGGACCGCGACGTGACAGGCCGGGAGACGCTGCGTTTGGCCGTCGCAGATACTGGCATCGGCTTTGACTCGGCTACGCGCGACCGCCTGTTCAGCCGCTTCGAGCAGGCCGACGGCGGCATCACCCGTCAGTTCGGCGGATCCGGCCTCGGCCTCGCCATCTGCCGCCAGCTGGCGGAGATGATGGATGGCACCCTGGACTGTGAAAGCGAACCCGGCGGCGGATCGTGCTTCATGCTGACCGTGCCGCTGAATCGGGCTTCGGCGCCGCTCACGCTGGCCACCGAGACCCTAGGTACGGAAACCCGTGCCGGGCTCAGCGTCCTTGTCGCCGACGATCACCCGACCAATCGCAAGGTCGTCGAACTGATCCTGTCCCAGATCGATGCCCGCATGGTGCTGGTCGAGAACGGCCAGCAGGCCCTAGACGCCTGTCGCGACGACCATTTCGACATCGTGCTGATGGACATGCAGATGCCGGTCATGGACGGCCTGACCGCCACCCGCGAAATCCGCGCCCTGGAGGCCCGCGAGGGTCGACCGCGCACGCCGGTGGTCATGCTGACGGCGAACGCCCTCGCCGAGCACGTGGCTGCAGCCCGGGCCGCCGGCGCCGATCTCCACCTCGCCAAGCCGTTCGACGCCGCTGAATTGATCGAGACCGTCCTGCAGCTGCCCGACCAGCTCCGCCAGGCGGCCTAGGCGTCGTCGCGCGGCTCCAGCGCCCGCCAGCCGATGTCGGACCGGAAGAACCCGCCCGGCCAGTCGATCTTGCGCACGGCGGCATAGGCCCGCTCGCGCGCCTCGGCGATATCCGCCCCCCGCGCACAGACGTTCAGCACCCGCCCGCCCGAGGCGACCAGACTGCTGTCCTCCCGCCGCTTGGTTCCGGCGTGGAACACCTGCACATGCGGGCCAAAGTCCTGATCGGCGCCGCGGATCACCGATCCGGTCAGCGGACTGTCCGGATAGCCCTTGGCCGCCATCACCACACTGATGACCACCCCGTCGTGGAACTCGGGCTCGGCCACGCGGCTCACATCCCCCCGCGCGCAGGCCAGCAGCAGCGGCACCACATCGCCCTTCAGCCGCATCATCAGCACCTGGCATTCCGGATCACCGAAGCGGGCGTTGAACTCGACGACCCGCGGCCCCTCGGCGGTGGCCATCAGCCCGACATACAGCACGCCGCGATAGGGATTTCCCTCGGCCGCCATGCCCGCCATGGTCGGTTTGACGATCCGGCTTTCGACCGCCTCGACCAGTTCAGGCGTGAACACCGGCGCCGGCGAATAGGCGCCCATGCCCCCGGTGTTCGGCCCCATGTCCCCGTCGAAGGCGCGCTTGTGGTCCTGGGCCCCGCCGAACAGGCGCGCGGTCTTGCCGTCGCACAGGGCGAACAGCGAACCCTCCTCGCCGTCCATGAACTCCTCGATCACCACCC
>JAHJYN010000092.1 GCA_018826885.1 Alphaproteobacteria bacterium
GTCCGTATCGACCGCCGTCGCAAGCTGCCCGCCTCGACCTTCCTGATGGCGCTGGGCATGGACGGCGAGGAGATCCTCAAGACCTTCTACGAGACCGTGCCCTACGAGAAGCGCGGCGACACCTGGGTCACCACCTACAAGCCCGAGCGCTGGCGCGGCGTGAAGCCGGAGTTCGACCTGGTCGACGCCGACACCGGTGAAGTCGTGGCCCCGGCCGGGACCAAGATCAGCGCCCGTGCGGCCAAGAAGCTGGGTGACACGACCAAGGCTCTGTCGCTGACCCCGGACGCCCTGGTCACCAAATATCTGGCCGCCGATGCGGTCAATATGGAAAACGGCGAGATTTACGCCGAGGCCGGTGACGAGCTGGATGCTGCCACCATCGACCTGCTGGTCGAAAACGGCTTCACCACCCTCGACATTCTGGACATCGACCATGTCACGGTCGGCGCCTACATGCGCAACACCCTGCGCGTGGACAAGAATTCGAGCCGCGAGGAAGCGCTGTTCGACATCTATCGCGTGATGCGTCCGGGCGAGCCGCCGACCCCGGAAGCCGCCGAAGCGATGTTCAACTCGCTGTTCTTCGATTCCGAGCGCTACGACCTCAGCTCGGTCGGCCGCGTGAAGATGAACATGCGCCTCGAAAGCCCGGAAGTCGGTGACGAAATCCGCGTGCTGCGCAAGGAAGACGTGCTCAAGGTCCTGCAGATCCTCGTGGGTCTGAAGGACGGTCAGGGCGAGATCGACGACATCGACAACCTCGGCAACCGCCGGGTGCGCTCGGTCGGCGAACTGCTGGAGAACCAGTACCGCGTCGGCCTGCTGCGGATGGAGCGCGCCATCAAGGAGCGCATGTCCTCGGTCGATATCGACACGGTCATGCCGCACGACCTGATCAACGCCAAGCCGGCGGCCGCCGCCGTGCGCGAATTCTTCGGCTCGTCGCAGCTGTCCCAGTTCATGGACCAGACCAACCCGCTGTCCGAGATCACCCACAAGCGTCGCCTGTCCGCGCTTGGGCCGGGCGGTCTGACGCGCGAGCGCGCGGGCTTTGAAGTCCGCGACGTGCACCCGACCCACTACGGCCGGATCTGCCCGATCGAGACGCCGGAAGGCCCGAACATCGGCCTGATCAACTCGCTGGCGACGCACGCCCGGGTGAACAAGTACGGCTTCATCGAAAGCCCCTACCGTCGGATCAAGGACGGCAAGGCCACGGACGACGTCGTCTATATTTCGGCGATGGAAGAGGCCAAGCACGTCATCGCCCAGGCCAACATCGAGCTGAAGGACGGCGAGATCGTCGACGATCTGGTCCCGGGCCGGATCAACGGGGAATCGCAGCTGCTGCCCAAGGCCGACGTCGACATGATGGACGTGTCGCCGAAGCAGGTCGTGTCGGTCGCCGCCGCCCTCATCCCCTTCCTCGAAAACGATGACGCCAACCGCGCGCTGATGGGCGCCAACATGCAACGTCAGGCCGTGCCGCTGGTGCAGTCCGACGCGCCGCTGGTCGGCACCGGCATGGAGGCGGTCGTGGCTGTCGACTCCGGCGCCGTCGTGGTCGCCAAGCGCGACGGTATCGTCGAGCAGATCGACGGCACCCGGATCGTGGTGCGCGCCACGAACGAGGCCGATGCCGGTCGTTCGGGCGTCGACATCTACCGCCTGTCCAAGTTCCAGCGTTCGAACCAGTCGACCTGCATCAACCAGCGCCCGATCGTGCGCGTGGGTGACGAGGTCAAGGTCGGCGACGTGATCGCGGACGGTCCCTCGACCGACCTCGGCGAACTGGCCCTGGGCCGCAACGCCCTCGTCGCCTTCATGCCGTGGAATGGCTACAACTTCGAGGACTCGATCCTGATCTCGGAGCGCATCGTGCGCGACGACGTCTTCACCTCGATCCACCTCGAGGAGTTCGAGGTCATGGCCCGCGACACCAAGCTCGGGCCGGAGGAAATCACTCGCGATATCCCGAACGTCGGTGAGGAAGCCCTGCGCAACCTCGACGAAGCGGGCATCGTCGCCATCGGCGCCGAGGTCCAGCCGGGTGACATCCTGTGCGGCAAGGTCACGCCGAAGGGCGAAAGCCCGATGACCCCGGAAGAGAAGCTGCTGCGCGCCATCTTCGGCGAAAAGGCGTCCGACGTGCGCGACACCTCGCTGCGCCTGCCGCCCGGCGTCGCCGGCACGGTGGTCGATGTGCGGGTCTTCAACCGCCATGGCGTCGACAAGGACGAGCGCGCGGTCGCCATCGAACGCGCCGAGATCGAGCGTCTGGGCAAGGACCGTGACGACGAGCTGGCCATTCTGGAACGCAACGTCTACGGCCGCCTCAAGCCCCTGCTGCTGGGCAAGAATGCCGTCTCGGGTCCGAAGGGTCTGGGCCGCGGCGAGGTCACCGAGGACAAGCTGGGCGACCTGTCGCGCGGCCTGTGGTGGCAGATCGCCCTGGACGACGAAAAGGCCATGGGCGAGCTCGAGGCCATGAAGAAGCAGTTCGAGGACGCCCGCAAGGCACTGGACCGCCGCTTCGAGGACAAGGTCGAGAAGCTGCAACGCGGCGACGAACTGCCCCCGGGCGTGATGAAGATGGTCAAGGTCTTCGTGGCCGTGAAGCGCAAGCTTCAGCCCGGCGACAAGATGGCCGGCCGTCACGGCA
>JAHJYN010000093.1 GCA_018826885.1 Alphaproteobacteria bacterium
CCAGGACACGGTCGTCTGCGCTGAAATCCTCGGCATCGAGGCCGAGATGCACCGCTACGCGGTCCAAATCACGGTCGCCGACGTTCGCGACGGCGCCTGCTCGTCCTCGACCCTCAAGGAAGCCGCCAGCTGGGGCAAGGTCCAGACCACCCACGAGCAGATGGTCTTTGCCGAAGCCACCACCGTCGTGCCCCTGATCGGCTCCGACGCCTATCACCGCGGCGCCTGGAAGAACCGCGAGAAGCGCCGCTGGCAAAAGCTGTTCGAGGCCTGATCGGCCCCGATCACACCCGGGAACCCTGGCCGTCTGCCGGCGCTTATCCTCTGCAATGGAGGCAAGACCGCAGATGGCCGATCCCGACAAGACCCCTGAGACCGACGAGGGCCGCGAGGCCAAAGCCGTCGGGGACCGCACCGATCTGGGCCACCAGCCGGACGCCCTGTCCGATAGCCTGGATCAGGCCCATCTCGACCAGGCCCTGACCGGCAGCGATTCCGGCTCCGACACCCGGGCCGGATCCTTGCTGGGCGGCTCGGCCTCGGGCTCGGACATCGACCCGGACTCCGACGCGATCAATGCGGACCTCACCCGCATGGGTCGGGATGCTGCGGGTGCAAAACAGCCTGCCGCCCTGCCGGGAAACGGCCCCGTCAAGAACACCGGAGACGACCGGTCGTCCGGCGATGGCGCCGACGCTCCGACTGGCTGAACAATCGCCTTGATGGCGCCCCCGTCCTGCGCCAACGTGCTCGCTGGATGGGGCCAGAAGGCTGATTCCGCGACCCAACCCAGGAACGGGACCATGAGACTGCAACCGATCCCGCGCCGACCTTCCGCGCGACTCGCCCTGACGGCGGCACTCGCCGCCAGTCTGGCACTGGGCGCCTGTGGTCAGGGCCCCGCGGACGACGACACCGCGCCTGCCGAGGCCGAAGCAGCCACATCGGACGCGCCCACGACCCCTGCGGCCGACGCAGAGACCGCAGAGACTCCGGCCTCCGGCACTCCCGCCTATGCCGCGGCCTATCCGGGGGCCGATTTCAATCCCTCCGGCGCCGCGACGGACCTCGGCGGTTCGGTCACCTTCACCACGGATGACAGTCCCGAGGCCGTGATCGCGTTTTATCAGGCCCGGGCCCGCGACAGTGGTCTCGCGACCGTCTCGGCCCTGAAGCAGGGACAGGCGCAGGCCTATGGTGCGGGCGATCCCGACCGACAGGGGACCACGCTGACGGTCGTCGCAGCCCCGGCAGAGGATGATCCCGACCGGACCGAGGTGTCGGTCACCTGGACGGTCGCCCGGTGACGGGCGCGAGGCGGGGCCTGCCCCTCCTCCTGCTGATACCGCTGCTGATGGCCGGCTGCGGCCTGTCCGAGCGTCGGCCCGACCTGCGGTCGCCGTCCTTCCCCGCCCAGCCCCAGGGCTTCCTCGACCCGGATCAGATCGAGACGATCACCGGGTCGCAGCAACCGTCTCCCGGCCCCACCTCCGCCGATGTCGCCGCCGACCGCCAGTCGTGGACGCGAGAGGGGTCGACCCCCGGCTCAGACCGCTGGTATCTCGCCATCCGGCACGTCGAGCTGCGTCCGGCCCTCGCCCCCCAGCATTTTGACTGCGCGCTGGGCACCCGGCTGGGCGTAGCCGAGACCCCAGCCGTCATTGACCTGTTCACCCGCCTTGGCCGCGACGTCGAGGCTGTGTGGCTGAGGCTCCGCACCGCCCGTCCCCGCCCGATCGACCTCGGCCGCGACCGCGCCGCCTGCATCCGCCTGCCGGAGGGCGACAGCGGCCACGGCTGGTCGCCCTCGGGGGGGGCGGCGCTGGCCACCGTCTGGGCCGAGGCGGTCGCCGACCTCGCCCCCGACCGGGCAGAACAGACACGCCGCATCGGTCGCGAAATCGGCCTCAGCCTGTCGATCTGTGGACTGGCCTGGCCCCAGGATGTCGCGGCCGGCGAACGGCTGGGTCAGGCCGTCTGGCAGGCGGCCCGTACCGATCCGGCCTACCGCGACCTGGCCGATACCGCCCGCGCCGAATTGGCGACCGCCCGGACCGACCCGCTCGAAAACCCCGCCTGCGCGGCTGAGCGGCTGGCGCTCCGCCCCTAGGGCCGGGCGCTGACCAGCGGGCCGTACAGGTCCGTGCGCCGGTCGCGGAAAAAGCCCCAGGCCGCGCGGTGGCGATCCAGAAAATCGAGGTCAAAGCTGTGCACCAGCACGCCCTCCTCGTCCCGGCCAAGGCTCTCGACCAGATCGCCCCGGTGATTGGCGATGAAGGAATGGCCGTAAAAGGTCTGGCCCTTGTCCGTCACCGTCTCATGACCGATGCGGTTGGCCCCGACCACGGGCACGACGTTCGACACCGCATGGCCCTGCATGGCCCGCCGCCAGGGCTCGGCCGTGTCCAGTTCGTCGTCATGGGGCTCTGACCCGATGGCCGTCGGATACATCAGCACCTCGGCGCCCTGCAGCATCATCGCCCGCGCCGTTTCCGGGTACCACTGGTCCCAGCAGATGCCGACGCCGATCCGCCCGAAGCGCGTGTCCCAGACCTTGAAGCCCGTATCACCCGGCCGGAAATAGTATTTCTCCTGATAGCCGGGGCCGTCCGGAATATGGCTCTTGCGATAGACGCCCAGCGCCCGCCCGTCCGCGTCCAACATCACCAGACTGTTGAAATAGTGCGGCCCCTCGCGCTCGAAGATCGACACCGGAATGGCCACCCCCAGCTCGGCCGCCACGGGCGCCAGCGCCGTCACACACGGATGCTCCCGCCACGGATAGGCCGTGCCGAACCAGTGCTCCTCCTGCGACACACAGAAATACGGCCCCTGAAACAGCTCCGACGGCAGGATCACCTGCGCGCCCTTGCCCGCCGCCTCCCGGATGAAGCCGACGGTCTTGTCGATATTGGCCTGCAGGTCCTCGCCATACGAGGTCTGGATGGCAGCGACGGAAAGGGTGCGGGTCATGAGCGAGGACTTGGGTGAAGAGTGCTGGTGAGTAGTGAGTAGCATGCCGAGGTCTGTGTCATCGCGCCTGCCTGTCACGCAAAGACTGCATGAGACCGGTCAGCATCCGCCCGACCTCAGCGATGTCCCGCATTAAATGTTCCAAGGTGCGCTCATCAAGGTATCCGAGCCGGCCCGCCAGAACGAGCAGGGTCTCGACTTCAGCCAGAGAACCGCGCGCAATCCCGACGAAGTGTGCGAACTCTCCGGTACTGCGCCTTCCAGCGCCTTCCGCGATGTTTGCAGGAACGGAAACCGAGGCCCTGCGCGCCTGAGAGACCAGCCCGTACAGTTCGTGGTTCGGCCAATCACGCGAGAGCCGGTAGACCGTTTCGACGAGGTCCATCGAAATCTGCCAGACCTTTAGATCTCGATGGTTGTGCGTCTCACCCAAGCTCCGCTCCCCTCTACTCACTACTCACTAGCACTTTTCACCCGACCTCACGCTGGCTCCTGTTGTGAAATGCAGTGGAACGACCCGCCACCGGTCAGGATGGCAAGCGACGGTAGGGCGATGATCTGCCGCCCGGAGAACAGGGTCGCCAAGGCCCCGCACGCGGCAGCGGCAGCGGCCTCATCTCCATAGCTCGGCACGATCACCGCGCCGTTGGCGATCAGGAAATTCATGTGGCTGGCCGGTATGGCCTCACCGTCCTCGTTCTCGATGCGGCCGGGCGAGGGAATGCGGATGACCGTCAGGCCTTCAGCCGTCAGCGCCCGCGCCGTGGCGTCATAGACATCGGCATTGGGATCGTCCGCCCCCCAGCCGACCGGACAGGCGACCACGCCCGGGCCGACGAACCGGGCCAGATTGTCGACATGGCCGTCCGTATGATCGTTCAGCAGCCCGTCGCCCAGCCAGACGACCCGCGTCGCGCCCAGCGCCTCGGTCAGCGCCGCCTCGGCCTTCGCCTCGGTCCAGCCCGGGTTGCGATTGGGGTTCAAGAGGCACTGGCGCGTCGTCAGGATCGTCCCCTGCCCGTCGTGGTCCAGCGCGCCGCCCTCGAGGATGAAGTCATGCCGGTCCAGCGGCGTACCTGAGGCCTCGCCGATCTGGGTCGCGACCGTATCGTCATGCTCCAGCTCATATTTTCCGCCCCAGCCGTTGAAGCGGAAGGCCGCCGCCCGGGCCGAGCCCTGACCGAAGATCGGACCCGTATCCCTCAGCCAGATATCGCCAAACCGGCCGTCGATGACGGTCACGCCGTCCACGTCCGCGAACCGGGCGCGCGCCGCCTCCAGCGCCTCGGCCTTGCCGACCATCAGCCGCACCTGTTCGCGCCCCGGTCCGGCCAGCGCGCGCACCAGCGCCTCGACCTCGCCCTGGGCGGCGTCCAGATCGTCTTCCCACAGCTCCGCATGGCTGGGCCAGCCCACCCACATGGCGCGGTGCGGCGACCATTCGGCCGGGACGGGAAAAGCGGTCATGCCGGGACATCCTTCATACGGGCTGGCCGCACCAGATAGGCACGAACCGCCCCGCCCTCAAGCTGCGCTGAAGTAGCGAACCGCCGCGCGGTAAGCGATAGCGCAAGCATCATTCCTCAATCAGCGAGCGACCGCGTCGCGAGCGACCGGGCAAAAGAGCCCGCCCTCAAGCAGCGAGGCTCCGCGAGCCGAGCGATAGGGCCAACAAAGAAAAAGGGCGGACCGTTTCCGGCCCGCCCCTTCCTGTCAGTCTCTGAACGTCAGGTTCTTAGAAGAACGTGGCGCGCAGGGTGATCATGGCCGTGCGCGGGGCACCCAGCTGGAACTGGGCGGCGCCCGTGGTTCTGGTCGAGATGTCGGCCAGATACTCTTCGTCGAACAGGTTGGTGACGTTCACCTGCACCCACCAGTTGTCAGCGCCGAAGGCGTTGAGGGTGTAGCGGGCGTCCAGGTCCCAGACCATGTAGTCCGGCGCCACTTCGTCGTTGACATCGTTCGAGAAGCGCTCGCCGACATACTTGCCCTGGATACCGAAGTCGAACGCACCGATCGAGTAGTCGGCGCGGACGGCGTACTGCCATTCCGGGGTTTCCACCAGCTGGTTGCCGGCGGTCGGCAGGAACACCGGCACACCACCCGACAGGCCGTTCGGCAGGTCATTCTTCACTTCCGAGTCGGTGTAGGTCACCGAGGCGTACAGCGAGAAGTCTTCGAACGGCGAGAAGCCGACCTGACCGTCGAAGCCTTGCAGGGTCACTTCACCGACGTTGCGGGTCAGGAAGATGTTGGCGGCTTCGTCGAAGGTGCGGACGATGCGGTTCGAGAAGTCGGTGCGCCACAGGGCGACCGAGGCGATCACGTCCGACGTCTGGTAGCGGTAGCCGAGGTCGTAGGAGTTGGTGCGCTCCGGCTCCGGGTTGACGTCCACGCGGTC
>JAHJYN010000012.1 GCA_018826885.1 Alphaproteobacteria bacterium
ATGAACGCCTGGCGCAGGATGCCCTGCGCGGCGTGATCCGTGCGGCGCTGGAACGCGCGGCCGAGCCCGAGGGCCTGCCCGGCGGCCACCATTTCTACATCACCTTCCAGACCCGGGCGACCGGTGTGATGCTGCCGCCCGATGTGGTGGCAAAATATCCGGAAGAGATGACGGTCGTGCTGCAGCACCAGTATGAGGATCTGGTGGTCGGCGCCGACCAGTTCAGCATCATGCTGCGCTTCGGTGGCGTGCCCAAGGCGATGACCGTGCCTTACCGCGCCATCACCCGCTTCTTCGACCCGTCGGTGCAGTTCCTGCTGCAGTTCGAGACGGTGATCGAAGAGGTGATCGAGGACGAGGTCGAGGAGACCCCGGCCGAGCCCACCGCCCCGCCGCCCTCGACCGGCGACGACGGCCCCAAGGTCGTCTCTCTGGACCAGTTCCGGAAAAAATAGCTAAGGTTCGGCGGGCAAGCTGGCTACGCTGGCAGGTTCAGTCAACGCCTGCGGAAAGCGGACCCGCGCAAGGTCGGCTATGGGGGGGAAGCGGACTCTGGATTTGGACCTGCATGCGAACCCTCACCGCGTTTGATCGGGCCGGACATAAGGTATGGGCAACGGACAGTGCCTGGGCTGCCACACCCAGATGACTTTGTGACAGACCAATGAATTGTCGCAGTGCCGCGCAGTTCCGATATGGCCTAGCTTTTTCCCGATGATCACACATCAGTTTCCGGAGGGGAAATGTATCGAGTTCTGATGGTTGCCATGGTGACGGCCTGTACGGCCGCCCTGGCACAACCGGCACAGGCCCAGACCGCCGTTGCGGGCGGCGACCTGACCTTTGTTGTCGGGGCCGAGGTGTCTCACGACAGCAGCGTGGTGTTTCTCTCCGACACCGGCTTCGCCGACGAGCCCGACCAGTCCCTCGCCCTGAGCGGAAACGCCCGGTTCCGGCGCGGCGTCGGGACCAACGGGCGATTCTCCCTCAGCTATGGCCTGACCTCTACGAGCTATCTGGAAGCCAGTTCGCGCGACAACCTCCTGAACATCGTCACCGCCAGCTACAGCCACAGCGTAGGTCAGGCCTCGCTCGGCGCCAGCTATTCCAAGGCCTGGAGTTCTCTGGACGGCGACGCCTTCCTGGAGTTGCAGAGCACCAGCCTGTTCTTCGGGGCGCCCGCGCCGATGGGCTGGGTTGTGGTGGGTCGCGTCAGTCGCACCGAAAAGGACTTTGAGGCGCCGCTGGCGTTTCGGGACGCCGACGCCGATGCCCTGGGCGTGACGGCCAGCCGCCGCTTTGGTGCGACGGGTGTCCAGATGGGCCTGAGCTTCATTGAAGAAGACGCGGTCGCCGACATCCTCGACTTCGGCGGCTATACGGCCCGGGGCTCGATCTCGCAGCCGCTGCTGGTGATGAATCAAATGATCACCGCCGACCTCTCGCTCAGCTATGAGGAGCGCGACTACGAGACCTTCGATCCGGCGATCGGTGCGATCCGGGCCGATGAGCGCACGCGCCTTGGCCTGACGTTCACCCGTGACTTTTTGACCGGCCTGTCGCTCGAAGCCTCGGCCTCGCACCGCATGTCCCGCTCCAACCTGCCGTCGGCCGACTATGACCAGACGTCGGTCGGCGTCGCGGCGCGGTACAGGTTCTGATCTTAACCCGGGAAGGGCAGGCCGCGCCTGCCTCCAGCTCAAGATACCGGAGACATGGTATGAAATTCACCAAGACCCTGCTGGTCGCCACCGTCAGCGCCGCCTCGCTGATGATCTCGTCGTGCGCGACGACACTGACCCAGTATTCCCAAAGCACCGTTCGATGTTTTGCGCTGCAAAACTATATAATGAATCTAGACGTACTCAATATCTCGACTGATAAAAGCGCCAGAGACAGAGACGCCGGAGCCTATGAGAGCGACTCAAGTTTAATGCGCAGTGTTTTAAGTAATAAAAGCCTCGGGCTTTTCAAAACAGATGATGAGTTAAGGCTAGTTAATGAGATCTTTAGTCTATATACAAACTTTGAGTTAGAGCAAGTTTTAACAGCTGGGTCAACATTCCGTTCCGAGTCCGATGTAATAGGTGCGGTGGACGCTCTTATCAAAGATGCGAACCTTGATGATAATACAAAAGAGGGCGTGCGAAACATGTTTATTGACCCCTCCACTGGCAGGGCGAGAAGTACATCGGCAGTTTCTCGTGACTATGGAGTCAGGATAATGAACGAAGTATATGGCGGTTCTTGTCATAGGTCACACGAGCAGCGCGAGATCAAAGACGCTGTGACCATAGAGGTCGACGAGGCGATCCGGGACGAGGTCGCCAAACAGATTGAGGATGACGGGGACGGCGATGACGTCTGTACCGATCTCGAGGGCTGCCTCTAGGGCGCATTCGGGCGGATCGCTCCGGCTCCTGATCAAACGGTGGACAATGCCCGGCCCTGACCAGAGCCGGGCATTTTTCATGAGCCCTGGCGGCATCCCCGTCTGATCATCTGGATGTCCGCTATGGGTCGGGAGCGGACTTTCTCCTGCGAGCGGAAAGCGGACCCGGCCGGCGCGCGGGGCGGCGGGAGAAACTGATTGTTGCGACCAGTCCTGTCAGCCGCCCCCACTTCCCAACGCCCCCGCCATCGTCTAGCGAATTCCCAAGTATCAGGGAGTTGCCGGATGGACGGGGTGGATCGCAGGGCGTGGGCGTCGGACAGCCGGATGGCGACGATCGATCCCGGTCAGACCGAGGCCAATTTCGCGGGGCGCAGGCGCGTCGTCGATGGCGTTCTGACGCCGTCCGAGGCCACCGCCCCGATCTCGCCGGCCGAGTATGGCGCGCAGGACTTTATCATCGTCCCGGATTTTCTGACGCCGGCGGAGTGTGATCGCCTGCTGGAGATGTTTGATCAGGTGCATGGTCTGGTGAAGCATCGCCGGATCGGCATCGACTTCTGGGAAGGCCGGATCGTCTATATGGGCGATGTGGCGGCGCATGATGCCTCGGCGGCGGAGATCATGGGCGGCTTCCAGAAGCGGGCGACGGCCATGCTGGGCGAATTCTATGCCCTGACCCAACCGCTGTGGACCGATACGGTGCAGCTGAACATCTGGGAGCAGGGCTCGTGCCTGCCGCCCCATACCGACAACAGCAACCCGGACGGCACGGCCCACAGCACCCCGTGGCGGGACTTTTCCAGCATCGTCTATCTGAACGACGACTATGAGGGCGGCGAGCTGTATTTCACCGCCAAGGACCGGGTGCTGAAGCCCCGGCGCGGCATGCTGGTGGCCTTCAGCGCCGGCTATCACCACGAGCATGGCGTGCTGAAGGTGACGCAGGGCCGTCGCATCACCATGCCGGCCTTTTACACCTTTGATCAGCGCAAGGCCGACTGGCACATCTATCCGGAGCTGAACGCGCCGGCGCCGGCTCCCGCCACGCCCCTCACTCCGGCCCCGGTCCAGTCCCTGGCGGCCCTCCTCAACCCGCCCCAGTCCGGGCCCGCCGGAAGTCCCCTGTCCGTCCTGTCACCCGGCGGTCAGGCCGCCACCTGGCAGCCCCCCGGCAAGTGGCGTCCGCCGGGCTGAGCCGAGCGGGGATCCGGAATCAGGACCGGACGGGTTGACCGCCCGCCTTCCGCGGGGATCAATGGCGGGCAATGCTGATTGGGCTGGGGAGCTGCAACATGATCCGTCGTGCCGTCATTACACTGATCGCCGGCCTGTCGCTGGCGGCCTGCGCCACGACTTCAAACAGTCGGGCCCCGGGCGAAACCTTCGACGGCTGGGCCGCATCGATCGTGGCGGCGGACTGGACGACCAGCCGGGGCACGCCGATCCAGGCGTTCGACAATGCCCGGCGTGATCTGGTGGCCGGCTTTCAGGACGTCGGCTTTGCCCGCAGCGACATGGTCGACTTCACCCTGCGGCCCGATGTACCCAATCCGACCTCGGCCGATCAGGCGCTGAGTGCGATCGCCCGCAATGCCGAACAGGCGACGCGCGGGTGCTTCCTGTATTTCACCTCGCACGGGTCGCCGCGCGGGATCGTGTTCGGCCCCAATCGCCTGATGAGCCCCGACGAGATGGCGCGCCGCATCGACGGATGGTGCGGCACCCGGCCGACCGTGGTGATCGTCTCGGCCTGTTTCTCGGGCGTGTTCACGGATCGGCTGGCCGCGCCCAACCGGATGATCATGAGCGCGGCCCGGCGGGACCGGTCGTCGTTCGGTTGCTCGGAGGACGCGACCTACCCCTATTTCGACGGCTGTGTTCTCGAGAGCCTGCCCACCTCCCCGGACTTCATCGCCCTGTCCCAGCGGACGGCGTCCTGCGTGGCGCGGCGCGAACGGGAGGAAGGCCTGCGGCCGGCGTCAGAGCCCCAGACCGTGGTCGGTGCCGATATCGCCCCCCTGCTGACCACCACCTATGCCTTCCGGCGCTGAACCCACCCTGCCCGCTTGCCATGCGCCCAGAAGCGTGGAACATTTGCGGAACATGGAGCGAGGGAGGACAGCATGCTTGAAGGCGGATGTCACTGCGGCGCGGTGCGATACAAGACGGACGGCAAGGTCGAGCACCATGCGCTTTGCCACTGTATCGACTGCAGGAAATCAGCGGGTGCACCGGCCGTCAGCTGGTGTCTGGTGCCGACCGACAGCCTGACCATCTCCGGCGAGACCCGGACGTACGCCTCCTCCGAACATGGACGCCGGTTGTTCTGCGGCACCTGCGGCACGGGGCTGTTCTATACGAATGAGGTGATCTTCCCGGGCATGACGGATATCCAGGGGGCCACGCTGGACGACCCTGACGCCCTGCCCATCCAGGCCCAGATCCAGACGGCCGAACGCATCGGCTGGATGGCAACCCTCGACCGGATCCCGGCCTTTGACCGCTATCCGCCGATCGGGCCTGACGCCTGACGTCAGCGCGGAAAGACGCGGATCACGATGCGCTCGCGCTCGCCCTCGTGCCGCTGGACCAGCAGGCGGGCGACCTGGGCATCGTCGTGGAACAGATAGCCCTTGATGGCATCCAGCAAGGCCTTGGCCAGATTGTCGAGGTCCATGTGCGGGGGCTCGCCCCTATGCTCCATGTCGATCTCGACCACATGGTCGCCCCACGACGGCCGGGCGCCGCGCCATTCCTTGCGCATGAACTCATAGACCAGCGGCTTGTAGTATTTGGCCTGGGTGGTCAGGCCGTCGATGGTGATCTCGACCCCCTGCCCCGTTTCGCGCGCCCGGACCTTGCCGATCCCGATCCAGTCGGTGCTCATGGACGGCAGGGGGCGGGCACCTCGCCCACCACGGTGGCCGCCAGAATCCTGACCGGTGGAGTCAACTGTTCCTCGCCATTGGCCGGACTGCGGTGAATCTCGTGAACGACACCCATGCCGGCGGTCACCCGGCCAAAGGCGGCAAAGCCCTGACTATCCGGATTGCGGGCCCCGCCATAGTCGAGGCTGGGCGCGTCCTCGACCACGATGAAGAAGCTGGAGGTGGCTGTGTCCGGGCCGTCGCGCGCCATGGAGATCGTCCCGGCCCGGTGGTTGAGGCCGGTATCGCGCGTGCGCTCCAGCGGGATCGGAGGGTTCAGGTTGTCGTCGCCACCGCGCGGCGTGGCCCCCTGAATCACGCTGATCGGGTTGGGGTTGTCGTTGGTTTCCGCCACCACGGTGCGAAAGAAGCTGCCGCCCTCATAATGGCCGTCGGTAACGTAGGACAGGAAGTTGCAAACCGTCAGCGGCGCCTTGTCCGTCGCCAGTTCCAGCGTGATGACACCGCGCTCGGTCACCAGATCAACCCGCACCGGATCGCCGGTCATCGGAGCCTCGGTCGCGCAGGCCGCCAAGGTCATGGCCGACAGTGCCGCCGCGGCAAGGGTAATCATCGCCAGATATCGCATCCTGTGCTCCCCGTCCCGGGGCCGCTTGCCCCCCTGACGCTTCGTGCTACACCCGCGCCCATTCCCGCGCCAAGCCCATACCCATCGCTACCGGAAAGTCGCTCATGTCCGATACCCAGAAGCCCCGCGTCGAAACCGATACCTTTGGCCCGATCGACGTACCCGCCAGCCGCTACTGGGGCGCGCAGGCGCAGCGCAGTCTGGGGAACTTCAAGATCGGCTGGGAGACGCAGCCCCTGCCGGTCGTGCGCGCGCTGGGCATCGTCAAGAAGGCCGCGGCAGAGACCAATATGGCGCTGGGCAAGCTGGACCCGAAACTGGGCAAGGCCATCCTCAAGGCCGCCGATGAGGTGATCGAGGGCAAGCTGAACGACCACTTCCCGCTGGTCGTCTGGCAGACGGGCTCGGGCACCCAGTCGAACATGAACGCCAATGAGGTGATCTCGAACCGCGCCATCGAGATGCTGGGCGGCGTGATGGGCTCCAAGTCGCCGGTGCATCCGAACGATCATGTGAACATGAGCCAGTCGTCGAACGACACCTATCCGACGGCCATGCACATCGCCTGTGCGGAAGAGGTGGTGCACCGCCTGCTGCCGGCGCTGCAGACCCTGCACAACGCCCTGAACGACAAGGCGCAGGCGTGGAAGGACATCATCAAGATCGGCCGCACCCACACCCAGGACGCCACCCCCATCACCCTGGGTCAGGAGTTCAGTGGCTATACCCAGCAGATCGCCAAAGGCATCGAGCGGATCCAGTCGACCCTGCCCGATCTGATGCAACTGGCCCAAGGCGGCACTGCGGTCGGCACCGGCCTGTCGGCCCCCGTCGGGTTCGCCGAGGGCGTCGCCGACAAGATCGCCCAGATCACCGGCCTGCCCTTCACCTCGGCGCCGAACAAGTTCGAGGCCCTGGCCGCGCACGACGCCATGGTCATGACCCACGGCGCGATCACCACGGTGGCCATGTCGTGCTTCAAGATCGCCAACGACATTCGCTTCCTCGGCTCCGGCCCGCGCTCGGGTCTGGGCGAGCTGGCCCTGCCGGAGAATGAGCCCGGCTCCTCGATCATGCCGGGCAAGGTCAATCCGACCCAGTGCGAGGCCCTGACCCAGGTGTGCGCCCATATCCACGGCAACAACGCCGCCATCGGCTTTGCCGGCTCGCAGGGGCATTTCGAGCTGAACGTCTACAATCCGATGATGGCCTACAACTTCCTGCAGTCGGTGCGGCTGCTGGCGGATGCGGCGGTCAGCTTTACCGACAACTGCGTGGTCGGCATCGAGCCCCGCCTCGACAACATCGAGCGCGGCCTGAAGAACTCGCTGATGCTGGTGACACCGCTCAAGGAAAAGTACGGCTATGACCTCGCCGCCAAGGTGGCCAAGACCGCGCACAGGAACGGCACCACCCTGCGCGAGGAGGCCATCGCGCTGGGCATCCCGGGTGAGGATTTCGACGCCATCGTCCGGCCCGAGACGATGATCGCGCCGGGCTGATCGGGGCGTGGCGCGACTGGATCGCCCGGGCCGCCACTTCGTGCTAGGCTCCCTGCATGGGAAAGGCCGAGCTCAGACTCGAGATCGATCAGGCGCTGCTGGACGAAGCACGCGCGCTGAATGTCGACGTCGAGGCCCTGACCGTCGAAAGTCTCAGATCCGTGCTGGACCATAAGCGTGCTGGTGTCGTTTCAGACCCGGATAAGGCCCGCCAATGGGCCACCGAGAACGCTGAGGCCATCGCCCTGCACCGTGACCGCATCGACCGCCACGGCGTGTTCGGCGAGGATGTTCGCACCTGGTGATCCGCCAGTTCGACATTCTGGACAACCCCGCACCGCGATCCCGCGGGATCGCCCCGTTTGTGTTGGTTATGCAGTCCCATCTCTACGACGAGGGGCCCACGGTGCTGGTGGCGCCGCTCTTTCGCATGCCGGATGCGGCCATCCTTACGAAGGTGACCCTGCAGGTTGTCCACGCGGATGAAGCGTTCGTCTTGATGCTTTCAGAACTGGCGGCATTGGATCGCCGATCACTAGGGCCGACCAGAGGGTCTCTGGCTGACCGGGAAGACGACATCCGCCGCGCTCTGGATCGGCTCCTCACCGGCTTCTGACGCAATAAAGGCCCCGCCGGTGAAAGCGGGGCCCTCGTCGATTGCTGCGCGTGGACGATCTATTGTTTGTCGGTCCAGCGGGCCTTGGCCTCGTCTTCGGTCAGGTTCAGGTGGACGTGCTCATCGACGCGGGTGACCCAGTCCAGGGGGATCATCCGGTGTTTGAAACCGGTGTCGAGATCCAGCTTGGCCAGCTCGATCTGGTTGCCCTTGACGTGGTCGACGCGACCAATGCGGCCCCCGTCGGATCCGATGACGTCCATATGTTCCTTGATCGCTTCCAGCATGGTCATTCTCCCTGTCTGTTGGATGTGACCAATCAACGGGAAGGCCCGTAAAGCCGTTGCATACGGCAGCGCTGTCAGGTGCGTCAGGGCTTGTCGCGGATGGTACGGCCGACCGGGGCGAGCGCCAGCTTGGCCAGTTCCAGATCCTTGAGGGCGAACGGAATGCCGATGATGGTGATGGCCTCGAAGAAGGCCGCGATCAGATGGCTGAGGGCGATGTACCAACCGGCAAAGATGAACCAGATGACGTTCAGGACCACGCCCACCGGGCCCGCACCGATGTCGGTCGCGTCCGGGTCGCGCCAGACGACCTCACGCCCGAACGGCCACAGCGTATAGGCGCCGATCCGCCAGGCCGCGAAGGTCCACGGCAGGCCAACGATGGTCAGCGCCAGCAGCGCCCCGCCAAAGAACCAGCCAAAGGCCGAGATCAGGCCGCCGAAGATCAGCCAGAGAACATTGAGAATGAGTCGAATGAGGTCCATGCGCGGATATATAGGGATGGACCGGGCCGGGACCGAGTGAATTTCCTGACATCCTGGGGTAGGCTCCGGCCATGGCCGAGATCATCAATCTGAACCGTGCGCGAAAGGCCCGTCAGAAGGCCGATGCAAAGGCGACGGCGAAGGCAAACCGGGCCCTGCACGGGCGCAGCCGGGCAGACCGTGATGCTCAGAGGATCGGACGGGAGCGGGCGGACCGCCATATCGAGGGCCACAAACGGGAGGACGACCATGACTGACCCCCGCAAGGACAAGCGCGTCCGCCGCGGCCTGATCCCCCTGCTGGTCGCCCTGCGGCTGGAGGCGAAGCGCAAGGCCGCCCGGGACGGCAAGCCGTCACCCGATGACGAACATGAGGATGATCGCCGCTAGCTGACCTTCGGAGCGCGGATCAGCAGCACCTGACCGGCCAGGACAAGGGCGAGGCCGAACAGCGCCGTCAGGCCAAAGCTGGCCCCCTCGAACAGCACCGACACCAGCATGGCGATGGGCGGCGTCAGGGCCGAGATATAGCTGGCCAGCGCATAGCCCCGGCTGCGGGCGATGGTGAAATAGATGACGAAGGCCACGACCGAGCCCAGCAGCGACAGATAGAGCAGTGAGCCGATGTAGCTGACCGTCGGTTCGATCCGCCATTCCACCCCTTGGGTCAGGCCGAAAAGGGCCAGCATCGCCGTGCCATAGGCCATGGCCCAGGCGGTGGCGGGCATGACGGCCGAGCCCGCAACCTGTCCCCTCCACGCGAAATAGTTGCCGAAGGCCGAGCTGAGCACTGCCAGCGCCGCCATGCCGACGCCGAGACCCGCAGCCTCTGTCATCTCGCTGCCGAGGATTTCGGAGCCCGACAGGACGGCCACGCCGAGGAGACCCAGCGCCGCCCCGCCCCAGGCCAGACGCGACGCCTTTTGCCCGGCGATGACGCGGAACAGCACGAGGTTGATGAAGGCCAGGCCGGCGAAGATGACCGCGACCACGGCCGAGGGCACCCGTTCTTCCGAGGCATAGACGAAGCCGTAGGAGATGGCGAAGACGAAGGCCCCCTGCCCCAGCGCCGCCAGGTGCTGCACCCGGTTCAGGCGCAGCGGACGCCGGGTTGCCAGACAGAAGACAAACAGCGCCAGCGCCGCCAGACCAAACCGCCAGACGATCGAGACCGTGGGCGCCACCGATCCCAGCTGCAGGGTGATTGCATACCAGGTCGTGCCCCAGATGATGGCGCAAACCACAATCCCCGCAATCAGCCAGCGGGTGGCAACAGGGACAGCAGACGGAGCAGGCACGGGGGCAACCATGGACGCGGGAGGATGCCCGGACCCTTGCGCCGAATCGCCTGCCATTGCGAGCCTTGCCCGGGGTCCGGCAGTCACATCCGGTTCCAGCCGGTTTCAGCCGGCGCACTTTCCCTGCAACGCTTGGGCTGCTGGCCCATTAGGGACGGGAGCGTTGCGCGTCACGGCGGGGGATAATGGAACATCAGGCACTGGTACTGGCGGCGATCGGCGTGCTGGGAATTGGCGCGCAATGGGTCGCGTGGAAGACCGGCTGGCCCGCCATCGCCCTGATGCTGCTGGCCGGAATCATAGGCGGGCCCGTCACCGGCTTTATCCGTCCCGAGCAGGTCTTTGGACCCCTGCTGGAGCCGATCATCGCCCTGGCCGTCGCCATCATCCTGTTCGAGGGCGGGCTGAACCTGAACTTTCGGGAGCTGCGTCACGCCGAGGGCGCGGTCCACCGGCTTGTGTTTCTGGGCGTGCCGATCGCCTGGGTGCTGGGGGCGCTGGCCTGCTATTATGTCGCCGGGCTGATCTGGCCGGTGTCCATCCTGTTCGCCGGCATCCTTGTGGTCACCGGGCCGACCGTGATCCTGCCCCTGTTGCGCCAGACCAATCTGGCCCAGAGGCCCCGCGCCATCCTGAAGTGGGAAGCCATCGTCAACGATCCGCTGGGCGCCCTGTGTGCCGTCCTGACCTATGAGGTCCTGCATCGTGCCGGCGAGGGCGACACGGTCGTCGGCGTGGTCATGTCGCTGCTGCTGGCCGCTGTGGTCGCGGGCTTGATCGGCTGGGGTGCGGCCCGGATCGTCGCCTGGGCCTTTCCCCGGGGCTATGTGCCCGAGTTCCTCAAGTCGCCCGTCCTGCTGATCACCGTCATCGGGGTCTTCGTGGGCGCCAACATGATCCAGGAGGAGTCCGGCCTGCTGACGGTGACCGTCATGGGTGTGGCGCTGGCCAATATGAAGCTGGCCAGCTTCCGCGACTTCATGCACTTCAAGGAAAACATCACCGTCCTGCTGGTGTCCGGCGTGTTCGTGATGCTGTCGGCCTCGCTCAATCTGGAGGTGCTCCGCCAGTTCGAGTGGCGCTTCCTGGCCTTCCTGCTGGTGCTGCTGTTTCTGGTGCGCCCGGCGACGGTTCTGCTCAGTCTCGGCTTTAGCCGGGTGCCGATGCGCGAGCAGTTGTTCATCGGCTGGATTGCGCCGCGCGGCATTGTCGCCGTGGCGATCAGCGGCCTGTTTGCGCTGAAGCTGGGCGAGCTGGGCTATGCCGACGGCGGCACCCTGGTCACCCTGTCGTTCGCCGTGGTGATCGCCACCATCCTTGCGCACAGCTTCACCGCCAAGCTGGCCGCGCGCTGGCTCAAGGTCACAGGATCGGGCGACAAGGGCGTCCTGATCGTGGGGACGACGCAGTGGAGCCTGTCGCTGGCGGAACTGCTCAAGTCGCTGAACATCCCGGTGCTGATCGCCAACACCAGCTGGCAACGTCTGGCCACGGCCCGGCAACGGGGCATGCGGGTCTTCCACGGCGAAATCCTGGCCGAGGTGACCGAGGATCACGTCGACATGAGCGAGTTTCAGGCCCTGGTCGCGACCACGGACAATGAGGCCTACAACGCCCTGGTCTGCAACGAACTGGCTCCGGAGGTCGGGCGTCATGCGGTCTTCCAGCTGGGCGACACCTCGGATGACAATCCGCGGGCCCTGCCCCCCACCCTGCGGGGCCGGACCCTGTTCGCCTCCGGGCTAGGGGTCGAGGAGATCGAACGCCGCGAGCGCGGCGGCTGGGACTTCCGCAAGACCCGGCTGACCGACAAATATACGCTCGAGGACGCGCGGGCCGATCTGCCGGCCGAGGCGGACCTGCTGGTGCTGGTACGCGACGGCGGCAAGCTGCACTTCTTCAGCCACGCCTCGCGGCCCAAACCCCAGCCCGGTGACACCGTGGTATCCTATGCCCCGCCGCGCGAGCCGGCCCTGGCCCGCGCGAAGAAAACCCCGCCCCCCAAAGGAGACGAAGGCATGATCCCGCTTCCTTCGCCGTCAGGCACATGAGACCTCTCTTTCCCGTCCTGCTGGGCGTCGGGCTGATCGTATCCGCCTGTCAGGACCGGCCCGGGCCGACCCCGGAGCCGACGGAGCCGCCCGCGCCCCGCGTCGAGGCTGACACGCCGCCTGAAGGCACCTCGATCATGCGTCCTGAGGTGCTGGCCGAGACCGAGGCGCCGGCACCGCTGCCCGATCCGGTCGAGGCCCAGGTGCTGTTCGGACTGGGTGAAACCACCCTCACGGACGAGTCCCGCGCCCTGCTGGACGCCCTGATCGAGGGCAAGGCGCTGGCTGACGGCCGCTGGACCGTGACGCTGACCGGGCGCACCGACGCCAGCGGTGACCCCGCGATCAATCAGAGGGTCGCACGAGAGCGTGCCGAAGCCGTACAAGCCTATCTGGTCGACAAGGGGATCGCCGCGGATCGCATTGTGATCATTGCAGCCGGGGAGCCCGAGGCAGATCTGCAAACCGCCGCCAGCCCGATGCAGAACCGCCGCGTCGACATCCGGGCCGAGGCCCGTCGCGCCGGCGACTAGCCGCGCAGCCTCAGCGACTGGCGCACCTCGGCCGGGACCGACAGATAGATGTCCGGCGCGCCGATGCCGAGACGCTGGCGGGCCTCGTCCAGCGGGCGGGCGAACAGGGCTTCGTAGTCGAGGCCCGGCAGCCACCGGGCCCTTCTTCCCATCTGCCACGCCTGCCAGACGGCCCGGCGCGCCGGGACGGTGCGGTTCTCGCGCTGGATCTCCCGGGCCGCGCCCCAGCCGATGAAGGCAAAGCCCAGACTGCCCGTCTGACCGTAGGAAAAGGCGACCACACAGGCCTCGCCGAGCGCATCGGTCTCGAAACCGGTCAGCACGTGCCAGATGTCGTGCACATCACGCAGACGCCGCGAGTACCAGACCGTCGGATGCTCGGCGTCGATCAGCGGGGTGGCCTTGCGCGCCTCGTCTGCCAGACCCTCGGCGGTGAAGCCGCGCGCCTCGCGGAAGGCCCGATAGGTCGCGCCGACCGAACCGTCCGGGAAGCGGGCCAGCCAGTCGGGATCGTCCAGCCGTTGCGCCAGCTCCTCGCGGAGATAGGCCTGACGCCCGCCCTCGAAGGTGCGCAGCAATTTCTGATAGCCCCGGGTGGTTGAGCGACCATTGAGGGCCTTCATGATCTCGAACACCTGGGTGGTGTCTTCCTTGTCGCGTACCAGCCGCCTGAAGGCCCGGAACGCGGTCAGGGGGCGCAGACGCTCGGCCCGGATCGGATTGAAGCTGTCGATGCCGGGGATATGTGTGACAAGATCGGTCATGGCGGGTTCCGGACAGGACGGTTGCTTTAGCATACCCTCGGGCCACCCGGACGTCACGCCCGATCAGGAGGAGCCATGCTGAAGAAGAAGTCTGTCCTGCTGGCCGGCCATGCGACCTCCATCGCGCTCGAGCCCGAGTTCTGGGCTGTGCTGGAGGCACGGGCGGCGGCGCTGGATATCAGTCTGGCCGCCCTTCTGAAGCAGGTTGATGCCGCACGCGGGCGCCGCCCTCTGGCCTCGGCCTGCCGTGTGCATGCCCTCGAATGGGCCGCGCAATCTGCAACGTCGAGCCAAGCCGCCGATACCGTTTGACTCCCCGGGCCATCGGCTCATGCTGCGGAGATATCCACAGGATGCTCCCATGACAATCGATCCCCGCCTTGTCCCCGCAGTCATTGTGGCCGGGGTGCTTTCGATCGGTCTTATCGGCGCCGGAGCCCTGATCGGTCAGGGGGTCGTCAATGCCCGCGTCGGCGACCGGGTGGTGACGGTCAGGGGCCTGTCCGAGCGGGACGTCGTGGCCGATCTGGCCATCCTGCCCGTGCGGTTCACGGCGACCGGCGAGGTCCTGTCCGAAGTCCAGGCACGCATCGATGCCGATCTGGCGACGGTCCGACAGTTCCTTGCAGCGCAAGGCTATCCGGCGGACGCCATCACCCTCGGGCGGCTTGAGGTCACCGATATGCAGTCGCGTGAATACGGCGGCCAGACCAACGGGCCCCGCTTTATTCTGGCGCAGACGGTGATTGTGCGCACCACGGATGTGGCACGGGTTCAGACGACGACACGGTCGCTGAACGATCTGGTCCGGCAGGGCGTGGTCATTCAGGACTTCGCGGGCCCGACCTATGTCTTCACCCGGCTGAACGATGTGCGGCCGGAGATGATTGCCGAAGCCACCGCCTCGGCCCGCACCGGTGCCGAACAGTTTGCCAAGGATTCGGGCACGCCGCTGGGGCCGATCCGTGAAGCCACCCAGGGGTCGTTCCAGATCCTGTCGCGCGATGAGATCGGCGACGAGAGCCAGTCCCCCGACAAGAAGGTGCGGGTGGTGACGACCGTCCGCTACAGCCTGCGCTAGACTTCAGCGGACGGCCGACAAGTCTGGATTATTCCGCCGGCGCGGGCGTCGGGACGTCGGGGGCCGAGACCTCGGGCAGGTTCACGTCGACGTCGACGTTCTTGTCCTGGGTTCCCATGCCGCCCGCGAAGACGAAATAGGCGATGATGGCGAGGACGACGACGACGCCGCCGACGATGAAGGCCAGCCCGGCGTTACCGCCGCCGCCACCGTTATTGCCACCCGTATTGTTCGATTGATCGGACATTGCTTCCTCCAGTTAGGTCTGAGGCACAAACGGAGGCGAACGGCACAGGTTCCCGTCAGCCTTCGTGTTGCTCCAGGCTGTGGCCTTGGCGTGCGCCGGTTCCTATTATGTTTCGCTCATGTCCGACTCGCTCCCCCTCCCTCCCCGTATTTCCGACCTCGCGCGGGCTTCTGCGCCCCTGCCCGACTATCTGCAGGGGCTGAACCCTGAACAGCGCGAGGCGGTCGAGACGACCGAAGGACCGGTGCTGGTGCTGGCGGGGGCGGGCACAGGCAAGACGCGGGTGCTGACCACGCGGCTGGCGCACATCCTCGCGACCGGCAAGGCACGCCCGTGGGAGCTACTGGCCGTCACCTTCACCAACAAGGCCGCGCGCGAGATGCGCGAGCGGATCACCCACCTGATCGGGCCGTCGGCCGAGGGGCTGCGCTGGCTGGGGACCTTTCACTCGATCGCCGCCCAGATCCTGCGCCGCCATGCCGAGCTGGTCGGTCTCAGGTCCAGTTTCACCATTCTGGACACGGACGATCAGGAACGGCTGCTGAAGCAACTGATGGAAGCAGAAGGCATCGACACCAAGCGGTGGACGCCGCGCACACTGGCCAGCCTGGTCGATCACTGGAAGAACCGCGGCTGGACGCCCGCCAAACTTCCGGGGACGGAGGATTTCGCCAACGGCAAGGCGAAGTCGCTCTACGCCGCCTACCAGAACCGGCTTAAGACACTGAACGCCTGCGACTTCGGCGACCTGTTGCTTCACAACCTGACGATCCTGTCCGAGCATGCGGATATCGCAGAGGAATACCGCCGACGCTTCCGATACATCCTGGTGGACGAATACCAGGACACCAATGTCGCCCAGTATCTGTGGCTGCGCCTGCTGACGTCCTCGTCCGGCAATGTCTGCTGCGTCGGCGATGACGACCAGTCGATCTATGGCTGGCGCGGGGCCGAGGTCGACAACATCCTGCGCTTCGAGCGGGACTTTCCGGGCGCAAAGATGGTGCGGCTGGAGCGGAACTATCGCTCGACCGGCAATATTCTGGGCGCCGCCTCGCGCCTGATCGCCGGCAATCGCGATCGGCTGGGCAAGACCCTGTGGACCGAGGATGAAGGCGGCGACAAGGTCCGGGTGCGCGGCGTCTGGGACGGTGAGGCCGAGGCCCGCCTGATTGCCGACGAGATCGAGACGGCGCGCAAGACCGGTATGAACTACAAGGACATGGCTGTCCTTGTTCGCGCGTCGTTTCAGATGCGGGCGTTCGAGGAACGGTTCGTCATGCTGGCCATCCCCTATATGGTGATCGGCGGGCCGCGCTTCTTTGAACGGGCCGAGATCCGCGATGCCCATGCCTATCTGCGGCTGATCCAGTCCGAAGACGACGATCTGGCCTTCGAGCGGATCGTCAATGTGCCCAAGCGCGGCATCGGCGACACCTCGGTGCAGAAGATCCTGCACCTCGCCCGCACAGCCGGCATTTCCGCCATGGCCGCCGTTCACCGGCTGATCGAGTCGGACGAGCTTCAGGCCCGGACACGCACGGCACTCGCCGGGTTCGCCCGCGACCTGCACCGCTGGCGCACCCTCGCCGCCGACACGCCCCACCCCCAGCTGACTGAGACCGTTCTGGAGGAGAGCGGCTATACCGACATGCAGAAGGCCGACCGCCTGACCGGCCAGACGCGTCTGGATAACCTCAAGGAGCTGGTGCAGGCCATGCAGGGCTTCGACACCCTTCAGGCCTATCTGGAGCATGTGTCGCTGGTCATGGACATGGAGCGGGCCTCGGGCGACGACTCCGTCCAGATCATGACCCTGCACGGCGCCAAGGGGCTGGAGTTCCCGCTGGTCTTCCTGCCCGGCTGGGAGGAAGGCGTCTTCCCCAGCCAGCGCAGCATCGACGAGAAGGGCGAGAAGGGCCTCGAGGAGGAACGCCGCCTCGCCTACGTCGGCCTGACGCGCGCGCGTCGCGATGCGCGGATCAGCTTTGCCGCCAACCGTCTGGTCTATGGCCGCTGGACCGCCCAGATGCCCAGCCGCTTCGTCGACGAACTGCCGATCGACCATGTCCAGCCCGAAAGCGAGACGGGCTATTACGGCGCCGCCCCCAGCGCCCGTCAGGTGCAGGATCGCTGGTCCGAAGGCACCACCTTTGGCGGCGGGTACGACAGCCCGGGCTGGAAGCGCGCCCAGCAGAGGGCGACCTCCGGCTCGGCCCAGCGCACCCCACCCATCGAGGGTGTGGCGCGCCGCGTCGAGAGCCCGACGACCGCTGCCCCGTCCGGCCAGTGGAGCCGGGGCGAGCGCGTGTTTCACCAGAAGTTCGGCTATGGCCGCATCCAGGGGATCGAGGGCAACAAACTGCGCGTCGCCTTCGACAAGGCCGGCGAGAAGAAAGTCATCGACAGCTTCGTGGAGAAGGCGTGATGCGCTCCCATCTGCAATCCGGGGTAGCACCTTCTGGCTTGCGACCCGGCGCTGTGCGACACTGCCCGATATGGCGAGCCTCACCCTCAAACTGAGCGATGACACGCTCTTGCGGCTTGCCGAGGCAGCACGCGGGGCCGGCGTGACCCCAGATCGCATGGCCGAGATGACGCTTGAGGCATGGGCCCTTAATCACGAGGGGCCGCCGAGCTCGTATCGGGAGACCGGGGGGCTGGCTGAACCGGGTCGTGCCTGGGCGGACGCGAGGGAGAACGACCGCGAATCCGTCCAGCAAACAACGCCTGAGGATTATGAAGGCCCGTTTGTCGATCTGGACGACGCTCTCGACGGCTTCAGCAGTGAGCTGCACCGTCGCCTGAAGCGATAGAACGCTTGAAGGTTGTCCTGAGCCGACGGGCAAATCTGGACCTGATCGCCCAGATCGAGTGGCTGGTCGGCTTGTCGCCTTCGGCCGCCCTGCATGCCGAAACCGTCATTCGGACCGGTTTGCAAACTCTGGCCGTCTTTCCGGAGGCCGGTCGGTCGATCAATACGGCAGAGCGGAAATGGGTGGTCCCCTTTGGCCGTGACGGATTCGTCGTCATCTACAGGATCGAAGCGGATCGGCTGGTCATCGGCCGCATCTTCCACAGCCGCCAGAGCCGCGACTGAACTCGCTTCCCCAACGCTTCGTTAACGCCAAACGCTCACCTTCCGGGGGTGCGCGCATCACCCAGAGATTCGGGTCCATCCCTGCCCGCGCCGCCCCTGTGGGAACAGGTGGCGGCGGGGTTTGTGGTCGTCATGCTGACGGGGGCCCTGATAGGCCCCGTTTTTGCGCCGGATCAGGGTGAGACGCCGATCCTCAGGCTGATCTGGCTGCCGGTCTATGCGATCACCCTGGCTCTGATCCTGAACCGGCTCGGACGGATGGCCTCGGCCTGGCCGGCGTGGATCATCCTCGGCCTTCTGACCCTGCTGGCGCTGGCCTCGCGCTACTGGTCGATCGATCCGGGCGTGACCGACCGGCGGGTGATCGCCCTGTTCATGACCAGCGCCTTTGCCGTCTATCTGGGCGTCGCCTTTACCGGGGCACAGCTGCCGCGACTGCTGATGCATACCGGTTTGGCGATGGCGCTGGGCAGTTTGGTCATGGTGCTGGCCTTTCCCGCCATCGGCATCCACCAGGCCGAGAATGCCGGCCTGTGGCGCGGCCTCTGGTACGAGAAGAACCAGATGGGCATCGTCATGGTGGCGACGGCCGTCGCCTCGGCCGCCGTGCTGACCGCGCCCGACCGGCATGAGCGGACCGTCTGGACGGCCCTGCTGACGCTGGGGCTCAGTATCGGCCTGATGCTGGGCACCCAGTCCAAGACCTCCCTGTTGTGTCTTCTGGCCGGCCTGGGGGTCATCGGGGGCCTCTCGATGATGCGGCGCGGTGGTCCGGTGCTGTCGGTCTTCGCGGTCTGGGGCGGGGTGACCGCCGTCGGCATCGCCGCCTGGGTCTGGACTGATAACTCCGCCCTGATCCTCGAGCTCCTGGGCAAGGACCCGACCCTGACCGGGCGGACCGACATCTGGGAAAGCCTGATGCGGCGCGTGGCCGAGCGGCCCTGGACGGGCTTTGGCTACAGCGCCTTCTGGGGCAAGGAGTCTGTGCCCGCCCACTATGTCCGGCTTGAAACCGGCTGGCTGGTGCCGTCGGCGCACAACGGCTGGATCGACCTGCTGGTCCAGGTCGGCTGGCCCGGCGCCATCCTGGTCGGCACGGTGATGGCCATCACCCTGTTTGCCCTCATCCTCCGGCTGGGGGGGCAGGGCTTGCGCGAGGGCGGATTCTCGTTGGCCTATCTGCTGGTCTTTGCGGTGTTGAGCGCGTCGGAAAGCGTGCTGCTTAGCCATGCCAACCTGCCATGGGCCCTGTTTCTGGCCCTGACGGCACGGGCGCTGACGCCCGACCCGATGCCGCGACGCCACAGTGCCATGGTTCCGCTTGCCCGACGCCGTAGAGGGGCCTACCTCACCTCCCCTCGAATCGTTCCAAACTGAGGTCATGCCTCCTTCCTCCTCGCCGTCCCTGTTCGA
>JAHJYN010000094.1 GCA_018826885.1 Alphaproteobacteria bacterium
ATGCGGAAACGGATCACCAAACCTCTGGCCGCCCCGGTTTATGTCGGGGTTCTATCGTCACTCCGGATGGTGCGAGCGCGTCGCTGGCCATCCGACCGAATGAGATCAATCTATCACAAAAAGCGGAAAATTCAAAATATCCCCAAGCATGACCACGGGCGAGGGGCATATTGTGACCGGATTGGGGCCGTCGGCTGCCCATCCGTTGCGCAAATGGGCCCTCAGGAGCCCTTGCCCGGCTTTTCCGAGAAGTATTTTTCGAACTTTCCGGTCTCTCGCTCGAACTCTTCAGCGTCGGCGGGCGGTGCACCCTTGACGGTGATGTTCGGCCAGATCTTGGCGAAGTCGGCGTTGACCTTCAGCCATTTCCCGTCCGGCTCGTCCTCGGTGTCGGGCTTGATCGCATCGACAGGGCATTCGGGTTCGCACACGCCGCAGTCGATGCATTCGTCCGGCGCGATCACCAGAAAGTTCTCGCCCTCATAGAAGCAGTCGACCGGGCACACCTCGACGCAATCCATGAATTTGCAGCGGACGCAGGCGTCGGTGACGATGTAGGTCATGAACGAAACCGGGGGTCGGAGGATCAGCCGGGGGCCGGACGCGGCAGATGGCCCCCGATCGCGCCGGTGTCAACCGTCCGGCGCTTCCGGCGCGGGTCGGGTCAGGTCTTCATAGAGGCCCGCCGCCTCGGCCGGGGGCCCGCGCCGCGTCCCGAACGCGACGATCCGCGCCTCCACCAGCCGCTCACCCCGCATCAGGGTGACGACATCGCCGGGTCGCACGCGATAGCCCGCCTTGGACATCCGCGCCTGCTGTCCTGCCCGGCTCAGCCGCACCCGGCCCTTTTCGATGATCCGCGCAGCCTCGGTCCGGGTCGGCGACAGCCGCGCCCGCCACAGCCACACGTCGAGGCGGCAGATCTCATCCGGTGCGGTCAAGCGGCATCGTCCCGGCGGGTCGGGGTGTCGAAATCTGACGGAACGGGCCGGGGCATGGACAAGACGGACAGGCGGCGGTTCTACTGCGGAGATTGGGAAGGAGACTACCATGCGTCCCGGCAATTGCAGCGTGCCCTGCGTCATCCTTTCCGGTTCAGCTTCGAAAGGCGGACGGCTATGATTTTTCGGATTTCAACGATTGTGGGCCGCCGTATGTCTCTCATTCGCCAGATGGTGCTGTCGCTTGTGGCGGTCGCACTCCTCGCCGGTCCTGCTGCGGCCCAAACCTACTGGGCCAGCGCGTTCGAGACCCGCACCGGCGAACAAATGGCGGCGTTCCATGCCTATGTCGGGGACCGCCCCAATGCCACCTACCCCTACAGGGTCTACGGGGTTCTGCGCAGTCGGCCGGAAGGGTATTTCTGGCAGAGCTTCCGCACGCCGTGCGACGGCTCGGCCGGTTTCGCCTCCAGCTGGGGCTTCGTGCGCTGGGACGACGGCGCTCAATCAGGCGGTTCCAGCCTGTTCGATCTCCTGCCGGAGGGAGTCGGCCAGTCCTTCGCCCAGGCTGTCCACTGCGCCGGCTACAAGGGGCCCGGATCTGTTGAAGGGCGTGACGAAGCCCTTGAGCGACTTCGGGACTGGCAGCAGGCCGCCCCCTAGGGTTCGCCGCCGCCTTTACTTGACCCCGCTTTGGGGCGCCTTTCGTCGCGCCCGCCGTTTGCGGACGGGCGACGGCGGGGCGAACGCCGCCAGAGCTGCAAAGGGCGAATCCTTGGGCGGTCGCGCCTTGCCCGGCACATCGGGCTTCTGCACCCGGGCCGTCTTCAACGCCGGGATGATCTGTTTGGCCTGCTCCGCGCTCCAGCCCAGCTGAGCCAGCGCCTCCTCGCTCAGCCGCCCGGCCGACCGGGCCCGCAGGTCCGCCATGGTCTCCAGCGCCTCGACCGGCACCAGCCAGCGGCCGACCGACCGCAGTCCGAGCGCCGAAAGGGCTCGTGGCGTTGGGGCCTCGACCGGCATCGGCACCGGCCCGCTAGCCGACGCTAGGGGCGGCGACGGCGCAAAGGCCTGCGCAAACCCCCGGGCCCGCGCCTTCATCACCCCCGGCAGCCAGACCGAATGCACCCCCACCCGCACGGCAAAGGTCTTGAGCGTTCGTCGCTCGACCTGGCTGAGGGCCGCCAGATCGCGCTCCACCTCGCGCCGGTCGATCAGGCCGCCCGCCTCGATCAGCCGCCAGGCGATGCCGCGCGGCAGACCCTTCAGGCTCCCCCCCTCGACCGCCCGCTGCAGCCGGTGGAGCGGGCGCAGCGCGCGCGTCGCCTCCGCCGCCAGCCACGCCTCCACCCGGTGCAGGGCCCGCTCGCGCACCCGGGCCGAGCCCAGATCGCCGTCCAGCCGCATGCGGGGCGCCAGCACATCCCCCGGGATCACCTGCCCCACCCGGGCATCCCGCCACAGGACAGTGCCATCCGGCAGCAGGGCAAAGGCCTCATCCGGCTCGGCCGCCAGCCGCCCCAGTCGTCGCTCGACCTCCGGCGCCACGGCCTGCCGCGCGGCCCGGCCCAGCGCCCGCGTCTCCAGCGCGCTGGCCCCCGCCTCGGCCTTGAAGCTGATGCCCGTCAGCCGCCCGACGGCCTGTCCCTCGACCGAGACCTCGCCGTCGTCCGAGACCTGGGTGTCGGCCTCGCCATAATCCTTCAGCGCCTGCATCAGCACGGTGGTCCGCCGATCGACAAAGCGCGCGGTCAGCCGCTCGTGCAGCACATCCGACAGCCGGTCTTCCAGCGCCCGGGTCCGCTCGCGCCAGTGACCCGCAGCCTCCAGCCAGCCCGGCCGGTTGGCGATATAGCTGAGCGTCCGCACCCCCGCCAGGCGGGCCGAGATCCGGTCGATCTGCCCCTCATCGCTGTCCAGACCGGCAATCCGGCTCGCGAACCAGTCCTCGGTCACCCGCCCGCGCGGCCCCGTCAGGGCCTCGAACAGATGCATGACCAGCTGGAAATGCTCCTCCGGCGTGGTCTTGGGAAAATCCGGCATCTGGCAGCAGTCCCACAGCCGCATCAGACTGCCGCGCGACCGGGCGATGCGCTGCACATCGTCCTCGCGCGCGGCCCGCCGCAGCAGCACCTCGTCCAGCGCCGGCGCCGACAGCACCAGCCCGGGCCAGTCCGGCCGCGTCTCCAGCGACCGGATCAGGGCGGGCAGGCTGTCAAAATCCAGACGTCCGTTCCGCCATTCCGCCGCTCGCACCGGATCGAACCGGTGCTCGACCACCTGTTCGACCAGATCGGGATCAAGGTCCTGCGCCTGGGCCGTCACGCCAAAGGTGCCGTCGCGCAGGTGCCGCCCGGCCCGCCCGGCGATCTGGCCGATCTCATGCGCATGCAGGTGTCGCGTCCGCCGCCCGTCGAACTTCTTCAACCCGGCAAAGGCCACATGGTCGACATCCATGTTCAGCCCCATGCCGATGGCATCGGTCGCCACCAGAAAATCGACCTCGCCCGACTGGAACAGGGCGACCTGGGCATTGCGGGTGCGCGGGCTCAGCGCGCCCATGACTACCGCGGCCCCGCCCCTCTGACGCCGCAACAGTTCGGCGATGGCATAGACCTGCTCGGCCGAAAACGCGACGACCGCCGATCGCTTGGGCAGCCGCGTCAGCTTGGCTGGCCCGGCATAGGTCAGCTGCGACAGCCGCTCCCGGTGCCGGATCTCGGCATCGGGCACCAGTCGCCGGATCAGCGGCGCCATGGTCCCCGCGCCTAGGAACATGGTCTCGAACCGCCCCCGCGCATGCAGCAGCCGGTGGGTGAACAGATGCCCCCGCTCGGGGTCCGCGACCAGCTGGATCTCGTCCACGGCGACAAAGTCGACCGCCCGGTCCATCGGCATGGCCTCGACCGTGCAGACGAAATAGCGCGGCCGCTCCGGGACGATCTTTTCCTCGCCGGTGATCAGGGCGACCGAGGCCGCGCCCCGCTGGCGCACCACCCGCTCATAGACCTCCCGCGCCAGCAGCCGCAGCGGCAGGCCGATCATGCCCGAGGCATGGCCCAGCATCCGCTCGACCGCCAGATGGGTCTTGCCGGTGTTGGTGGGCCCCAGCACCGCCACAACCTGCGCTGCCGACTGACCTGTGGGGCGATCGTTCATGACAGGCTCAAGGTGGGGCGGGTCGCGGCCGGACTCAACCGGATAAATCGTCCCGCCCGTCGTCCCGGCCGGATTAACGGGCGAGGGCGCGTCCGTGGAACAAGCGCGAAACGAATCAGGACCGAATCACTGACACCCGTCGATTCGGGGTTTGTTCACCGCAAGATATTGTATCTTAACGCCGATTAACCACAATCGAAATGCGGGCCCGCGCGTCGCTCCGCAGCTTTTTCGACCCGGAGGCCACCCGGGCGCTTCCCCTGTTTCGCCCGACCCGCTACGTCCCCCTCCGACGGCCCCGTAGCTCAGCTGCATAGAGCAAGGCTTTCCTAAAGCCGAGGTCGCAGGTTGGAGTCCTGCCGGGGTCGCCAGTCACCGTGCCATCCGCGCCGCCGCACGGATCCTTCGCGCCTTCAAAGCCCTCCCTGTTTCCCGAAGCCTTTTGTCCGCCCTGGTCCGGCGGCGATGTAGGCTGCCGGGCTACAGCAGGTCCCCGCCGGGAAGGATCCGGTTCAGACGGTTCAGACGGTAAAAACGTCATCTCCTCCCCATTCA
>JAHJYN010000095.1 GCA_018826885.1 Alphaproteobacteria bacterium
GAGGCGCCGAAGCTCGACATGCCGACGAAGCCGCCGTCCTCGCCGATGAAGCGGTCCCAGCCCTGACGGATACCGGCCTCGACGGCGACGCGGACGGTGCCCTTGGAGATGACCCTGGTCTGATACGCCTTGGTCTGTTTGCTGAAGAGCTCGAAGGACGGCACCGAGACCACGCGGGTCGGCACGCCTTCGGCCTCGAGCATGTCGGCGGCCTTGAGTGCCAGGGCCACTTCGGTGCCGGTGGCGAACAGGGTGGCCTTGGCCTTGGCCGAGGCGGCGCGCAGCTCATAGGCGCCTCTGGCCGACAGGTTCTCGCTGGCGGCCTCGGTGCGCACCGCCGGGGTCTTTTGCCGTGACAGGGCCAGCGCCGAGGGGCCGTCGGCCTTCTCCAGCGCCAGACGCCAGCACTCCATGGCCTCGACCGTATCGGCGGGGCGGAAGACCTGCAGGTTCGGGATGGCGCGCAGGGCGGCCAGATGCTCGACCGGCTGGTGGGTCGGCCCGTCCTCGCCCAGACCGATCGAGTCGTGGGTCAGCACATGGACCACGCGGATGCCCATCAGCGCCGCCAGCCGGATCGACGGGCGGCTGTAGTCCGAGAAGACCATGAAGGTGCCGCCGTAGGGGATGATCCCGCCGTGCAGCGCCATGCCGTTCATGGCCGCAGCCATGCCGTGCTCGCGGATGCCCCAGTTGATATAGCGTCCGGCATAGTCGGGCGCGTCAAAGGTCTCTGTGCCCGCCACCAGGGTGTTGTTGGAGCCAGTCAGGTCCGCCGAGCCGCCGATGAGTTCGGGGATGGGCTCGAACAGGGCAGCGAGCGCTGCGCCCGAGGACTGGCGCGTGGCCTGGGCCGGCTTGGTCTCAACGGCTTTCGCGATGGCGGCGTCCAGATCATCGAAGGCGTCCTCAGGCAGGCCGCCGGCCATGGCGCGGACGAAATCCTCCTGAAGCTCGGCCTCGGCCAGCCGCGCTTCCCAGTCCCGTCGGGCCCTCGCGCCCCGGCGGCCGACCTTGCGCCAGGCCTTTTCGACGTGTTCCGGGATATCGAACGGCGCGTGGTCCCAGCCGAGGCCGAGCCGCGTGGCCGCGATCTCGGCCTCGCCCAGCGCCGCGCCGTGGGTCTTGTGGCTGCCTTCCATGGTGGCGGCGCCGCGCCCGATCTTTGTCTGGCAGGCGATCAAGGTCGGCTTGTTCTGACGCTCGGCCCATTTCAGGGCGGACTTGATCGCGCCCATGTCGTGGCCGTCGATGGCCTTGACCGCCCAGCCGGCCGCCTTGAAGCGCGCCTTTTGATCGGTGGTGTCCGACAGGCTGACGGCCCCGTCGATGGTGATGGCATTGTCGTCCCACAGCACGGTCAGCTTGTTCAGCCGATAGCGGCCGGCCAGCGCGATGGCCTCCTGCGACACGCCCTCCATCAGACAGCCGTCGCCGGCGATCACCCAGGTGCGGTGGTCGACCAGATCCTCGCCGAAATGCGCGGCCAGATGGCGCTCGGCCATGGCAAAGCCGACGGCATTGGCGAGGCCCTGACCCAGCGGGCCGGTGGTGGTCTCGACGCCCGGCATGTGGCCATATTCGGGGTGACCGGCGGTCTTCGAACCCCACTGACGGAAGTTCGACAGTTCGTCGCGGGTCGCGGCCTTGTAACCGGTCAGGTGGAGCAGGGCATAGATCAGCATGGAGCCATGCCCGGCCGAGAGGATGAACCGGTCGCGGTCGGCCCAGTCCGGGCGGCTGGCGTCGAACTTCAGGTGCTTCGAAAACAGCACGGTGGCGACGTCGGCCATGCCCATCGGCATGCCGGGATGGCCGCTGTTGGCCTCTTGCACGGCGTCCATGCTCAGCACCCGGATGGCATCGGCCATCTGCTTGGGGGTAGCCTTCGGCGGAGTGGAATCGGCTTTTGCCACGGGCAACCTCTCGGGACGCGGGGAATAAAAAGGGGGGCGGGGCCGCTTTACCCCGACGCGCGGACGGGTTCTATAGGGATTCCGGAGGAAGTGACACCGATGGCCGACGCCACCACAGCTGCGAAAGCCCGCATCGACAAGGCCC
>JAHJYN010000096.1 GCA_018826885.1 Alphaproteobacteria bacterium
ACCCACCTTCTCCTCGCGGAACGGGTCGGGATAGCGCGCGCAGGCTCGATCCAGCCGCTTCTTGAACAATCGGAGGAAATCGGCCGAATGCTGAAGGCTCTAATCGGCAAACTTCGTGACCACCCGGGTCGCTAGAGTGACCCTGATCACCCTACTGCCTACTGCCTATTCCCTACTGCCTCACTCGACCCCCAGCTCGGCCAGCAGGCCCTCCATGCCATAGACGTCGCGCAGGGCCACGGTGATGGCGCCGGTCGTGACGATCACGCTGCGATTGACCGAGGGGTCATAGCCATAGGCGTTGCGCTGGGTCAGGACGGTCGAGTCGAAATTGGCGCCGATGATCTCACCCCGGGCATTGATGGCGGGGGAGCCTGAGGAGCCGCCGATGGTGTCGGTCGAGACCGACATGTTCAGCACCGTATCCGGATCGATCCGGTCCCGGGCGGCCAGCAGTTTCGGCGCCACATCGAAGGGCGGGGCGCCGGTCGACCGGTCCCACAGCCCGCCGAAGGTGGTGAAAGGCTGAACCGTCGAGCCCTGATAGGTCCAGCCCTCGACCCGACCCCAGGTCAGACGCAGGGTGCCGGTCGCATCGGGATAGACGCTGTCGCCATAGGCGGCGAAACGGGCGGCGGCGAGGTCCTCGGACGCCTGGGCGGTCGGGGCCTCGACCGTGTCCTCCCACTCGGCGCGCACCGACCGGGTCACGTCCTGGATCGACAGGACATAGCGGATCAGCGGATCGTCCGAGGCCATGATGGCCGGGAGCCCGTCGTCCCACAGGGCCTTGCGCACGGCCGGATCGGCCAGCGTCGTGCCGGAAATCAAACGCTCCGACAGCCCCTCGGGCGACTCGCGGCCCAGCAGGGTGCGGATGCGCGGATCGTCGACCGTCAGCCACTCACGGGACTTCGACAGCCACCATTCCATGCGGACCTGTTCGAGGTCGGCATAGACGGGGCGGTCGGCCAGCAGGCGGGATTCGATGCCGCCCAGCCGGGTGTCGGCATATTCGGGCAGGCGCTCGGCCGCGGGCTTGTCGCGCTCCTGCGCCGCGCGCACCAGGGTCTCGGCCCAACCGTAGAGGGTCGAGCCGCCGCCGGCGCGGGCCACCAGCAGGGCATAGGCGGGGTACAGCCGCCGCACATCGTCCTGTACTGCCGACAGGGTGGTCCAGGGGTCGGCGCCCCCGGCCGCCGTATGCGCCGCCAGCCAGTCGCCCGAACGGCCGCGGAAGTCGGCTTCCTGCTCGGCCTTGGCGGCCATGAAGTCGGTGTCGATCAGGGCCTTCATCCGGCCGATGCCGCGCTTGTAGCTGTTCTCGAGCCCGACCAGCGGGTCCATGACGATGAAGGCGTTCTCGTCGCTCTCGGCGCCGAAGCGGATCATGCGGCCGCGCAGCTCGGACATGATCAGCTGGTCCAGCGGCAGCTGCACGTCGCGCACGGTCAGCAGCTGGTCCATGGTCAGCAGGCGCTGGGTCGAGCCGGGGCTGCCCGAGACGAACACCGGCTCACCCGCCGTCGGGCGGTCCGGGTTCCAGGTGAAGTGGGTCGGCGTCTCGACCGGCGCGCCGTTCTCGTACAGGCGGATGAAGGCCGCATCGATGGCAAAGCGCGGGAAGTTGAAATTGTCGAGGTCGCCGCCGAAGGTCGCGGCGCGGTCCTCGGGCGCAAACGCCAGCCGCACATCGGTGTAGCGGCGATAGCTGTACAGCTTGAACTGGCCGCCCCGGTACAGGGACACGACCTGGCAGCGGCGCTCGGGCTGGTCCTTGCAGTACTCCGCCTCGATGGCCGCAGCCTCGGTGTCCCGGGCCCGGTTGAAGGCCTGACCGCTCAGGCCGCGCCCGGCCGCATGCATGCGCGCGGTGACGTCGGTGATGTCCATCAGGATCTCGGCCGAGGCCCCCGGACAGCGCAGCTCCTCCTTGCGGGTGGCGGGGGTAAAGCCGGTCTCGGCATAGTTGATGGCCGGGGTCGACAGCTGGGCCACGCAGCTGGCGACGCAGTGGTTGTTGGTCAGCACCAGCCCCTCGCCCGAGACCACGCCCGCTGAACAGCCGCCGAACTTGACCGAGCTGCGCTGCACCCGGTCCAGCCAGGCCTGATCGATGGCCGTGCCCAGGGCGGCATTGGCGCGGGCGATCGGGAAGTTGTCGAAGGTCCACATCCCCTCATCGGCCTGGGCCGGGGTGACCGGCCCGAGGCCCAGGGCGGCGCCCATGCCGAGAGCGGCCAGCGAGACGGCGAAGCGAAGCGGATGAACAGTCATGGGGGTGTTTCCTGGATGGTGTCGGGCCCGGGGGCCGTCCCTGTCGCCGGAGTTAAACCGCCTGTGGGCCTGTCGTCCATGCCGATCACGGGGGGATGAACATGACCCTTACCCCGATTTAACTTGGCCTCACGCCTCTTGGCCTTCAGAACCGGGCCAACGTCAGGGGTTTGGCACCACATATGTCGCTTGCACTTTCCACACTGCTGTATGAATGGCGCCGCTATATGGCGGCCGTGATGGCGCTGGCGCTGTCCGGCCTGCTGGTGCTGGCCATGACCGGTGTCTTCATCGGCATCGGCAAGGGCTTCACCGCGACCATCGAGCGGTCGGGCGCCGACATCATGATCATGCAGCCCGGTGCCACCAGCCTGATCGGCGGCCCGTCGGGCGTGCCGCGCCGCTTCATCCCGCTGGCCTATCGCCACCCCGAGGTGGTCGAGGTCAAGCCGCTGGACGGCGCCGGCGGCAGCTTCCAGAGCATCAAGACCTATGACCCGACCATGTCGCAGGCCGAGCGGGCCAAGACCAAGGCCCCGCGCCGCGAGTTCGTGCAGACGGTCATTATCGACACCACGCCGGGGTCGGTGACCATTCCGCGCGACTATTCCCAGGAACTGGTCGATGCCCTGCGCCAACCCTACACCGTCGCGGTCGACGAGACGGCCCTGACCAAGCTGGGCGTCAAACTGGGGGACCGCGCCCTCTACAACGGCCGGACGGTGACGGTGGTCGGCGTGACCCGCGGCTATCCCAATATGATGCAGTCCACCATCGTCATGTCACGCGACACCCTGCGCATGGTCGGACAGTCCGACGAGGGCTCTCGGGTCGGACCACTGATGATCAAGATCAGCGACCCGGCCCGCGCCAAGATCGTCGCCGCCCAGCTGACCGCCATGGGGGACGGGCAGTGGAAGGCCTGGACCCGTCAGGAGCTGGCCGATGCCAACGCCGGCGCCATGTTCGAGGACGGCGGCATCCTGATCATCATCATCGGCGGCTGCGTCTTTCTCGGCACGGTGATCGGCGTCTCGATCACCTGGCAGACCCTGCGCGGCGCCATCATGGCCAATATCAAAGAGTTCGCCTCGCTGCGGGCGCTGGGCGTCGGCATGGGATCGCTGCGCCGGATCGTGATGGAGCTGAGCTTCTGGGTCGGTCTGGTCGGCGTGGCTGCGGCCATCGGCCTGACCACCCTCGTGCAGTGGTTTGCCCTGTCGAATGCCGTCATCATCGCCCTGCCGCCCATACTGCTGGTCTTCGTCGGCGGCGGTCTGATCGTCATCGCCATGCTGTCGGGCCTGCTGTCGATGGGCGTCCTCAAGAACAGCCAACCGGCGGACCTGCTGCGATGAACGCCACAAAGACACACGGCAAGCATGGCGACTTCGCGATCGAGGCCAAGGGTCTGGTCAAGCGGTTCAAGTCGGGCAAGGCCTTCATCGAAGTGCTCAAGAACGTCGATTTCGACGCGCGCCACGGCGACCTGACCATGGTCATGGGCCCGTCCGGCTCGGGCAAGTCGACCCTGATCGCCGCCCTGTCGGGCCTGCTGCGCCCCGAGGAGGGCAAGGTCAGCGCGCTCGACTCCGACGACCTGTGGAAGATGTCGTCGGGCAAGATCGACAAGTTCCGGCTGGATCACTGCGGCTTCATCTTCCAGGGCTTCAACCTGTTCCCGGCCCTGTCGGCCCTGCAGCAGGTCGAGATCGTGCTGAAGTTCCAGGGACTGTCAAAGTCCGACGCGCGCAAACAGGCCATGACCACGCTCAAGGAAGTGGGGCTGGGCCACCGGCTGCACCAGCGCCCCTCGATCCTGTCCGGCGGTGAGAAACAACGCGTGGCCATCGCCCGCGCCCTCGCCAAGAACCCGCAGATCCTGTTCGCCGATGAGCCGACCTCGGCCCTCGACGGCGAGAACGGCCAGATCGTCATCCAGCTGCTGCGGCGCGCCGCCACCCAGCACGGTGCCGCCGTGATCTGCGTCACCCACGACCCGCGCCTCGAGGCCTGGGCCGACCGCGTCATCAAGATTGAGGACGGCATCATCATTTCCGATGAGCGCCGCGTTCCGGACCCCAACGCCGCCCTCGCCCATCACTAACCCTCTCTCAGAGACCGAAAGACCGTCATGCCCGCCTTCCTGAAGAACAAATGGCTCTGGATCGGCCTCGTCATCATCGTCGTCGCCGTCGTCGGCTTGATGATGATGCAGGGCGCCAACAAGGCCAAACAGGCCGAACTGGCCGAGGCCAGCGCCAATGCGCCCGTCAGCCCCTATGCGGCCGTCGCCAACGGCCGGGCCGACGTCGAGGGCGGGATCATCCAGATCGCGGCCCGCCGCGGCGGCATCGTCAGGGCCGTCTATGTCGAGGAAGGCGATGTCGTCACCGCCGGCCAGATCCTCGCCCGTCAGGAAGACGACGAGCCCCGCCTGGCCGTTCAGCGCGCCCAGGCCGAGGTCGCCCAGGCCCGCAGCCAGTTGGCCACCATCCGCGTCGATCTCAGTGCAGCCCGCCGCGAGTATGACCGCATGCAGCAGCTGGCCGACAGCAACTATATCGCCGCCCAGCGTCTGGATCAGGCCCGCGACGCCGTCGCCATGGCCGAGGCCCGTCTGGCCAGCCAGGAAGCGACCGTCCGCACCGTCCAGGCCCGTCTGGCCGAGGCCGAATACAATCTGGAACTGACGGTCATCCGCGCTCCGATGGGCGGCCGGATCGTGCGCCGCTATGCCAACCCCGGTGCGGGCGCCTCGACCCTGAACGTCTCGACCATGTTCGACCTCGAGCCCGATGCCCCGCGCATCGTGCGCGCCGAGATCGTTGAGGCCGACATCCCCAATATCCAGATCGGTCAGGCCGTCGAAATCAGCCCCGAGGGCGACCCCTCCAAGGTCTATGTCGGCCGGGTGCTGCGCCGCGCCGCCGTGTTCGGGGCCCGCAAACTGTCCTCGGACGATCCCTCGCAGCGGTCGGACGAGCGGGTGATCGAGGTGGTCGTCGCCTATGACGACGCCCCGCTGCTGATCGGTCAGCGGGTGCTGGTCAAGTTCATGAAGCCCGGCGAGACCGCTGGCGCCCCGCGCGACACCCAAGTCGGTGTCGGCCCCGACCGCGCCATGCAGGCCCCCGGCGGCTGATCCGGGCGGGATCCCGGCGCGTCAGATCTGGTCCTTTAGCCAGGCCAGAAAGGCGCGTCGGGCCGGGCCACCCTCGCCCTGCGGCAGGGCCACCAGAACGCCAGCATCAGCGATGAAACCATGGGGCGCCGCAAGGTGCCCCTTTTAAATTTCGCTCTGAACCAGCAGGCGCGGCAGGGCCGCCACGCCCCAGCCGGCCAGCGCGGCATCGACGGCGAAATGAAGATGCTCCACCGGTCGCTCGGCGCCACCCGGCAGGGGCCCGCCGCTCAGCCTCTGCCAGTCCCGCCACGCACGGGGGTGGGTGCGAGAGACCAGCCGCGAGGCCGCCGCATAGTCTGCGACCCGGTCGGCCCGGATCACCGGCCCGATCTCATTTTCGGCCAGAATGATGCCCCCGAGGGCTTCGGCGCGCGTCCGGTCCATCAGGCGGATAGCCAGCTCCGCGCCGGGGTGAGACACGGCCTCAGGCTCCAGCGCCGACAGATGCAGGCGAACGCCGGGCACACGCTCGGCGAAGTCCGCCAGTCGGGGGATCAGCCATTTGACCGACAGGCTGGCGTGCACCGCCACATGCAGATCCATGCCGTCGGATCGGGTGCGGGCCACGGCCGTCGTCAGCACATCGAACCCGCGCGTCAGTTCGACAGCCAGCGTCCGGCCCGCGTCGGTCAGTTCCAGCCGGTGCCGGGGCCCCTGAAACAGCCGCACACCGAGGGCCGCCTCCAGCGCCTTCACCTGTCGGCTGACCGCCCCGTGGGTGACACCCAGCTCGCGCGCCGCCCGCGTCGCGGCCCCGGTCCGCGCCATGGCCTCATAGGCGCGCAGGGCGTTGAGCGACGGCAGGGGTGTGAGATTTCCTGACATAGTCAGCCGATAAGTCGATTTCGGCGCGCCGGCAATCGCGGCATGGGCGGCGCATGCCCTCACATCCTGTTCGCCTGATCGCTGTGCTTGGCCTCGGTCAGGTCGTTGCCTTCGCCTCCAGCTATTATCTGCTCGGGGTTCTGGCCGATCCCGTGGCCGATGCGCTGGACCTTCCGGTCGCGTGGCTGTTCGTGGCCCTGACCGGAGCCTTCCTGATCTCGGCGGTCCTCAGTCCGCTGGCCGGACGCTGGATCGACGAACACGGCGGCCGCGAAGTGCTGAGCCTCTCCAGTCTGGCCTTTGCTGCGGCCCTGATGCTTCTGGGGCTGTCCCCGCACCCCGCCATCGCCCTGCTGGCCATACTGGCGCTGGGGCCGGGCATGGGTCTGGGCCTGTACAGCGCAGCCTTTGCCGTGCTTGCCGGAGTGCACGGGCAAGCGGCGCGCGGTTCGATCACCGCCGTGTCCCTGATCGGGGCGGCGGGCGGCGCGCTCGGCTGGCCGGTATCCGCCCTGCTGGTCGAAAGTCTGGGCTGGCGCGGCGCGTGTATGGTCTGGGCGGCCGCCCATTTACTGCTTTGTCTGCCGGCCTACAGGGTCTGGTTACCCCGCCGGGTCAGGGCTCCGGGCGCGCTACCCGGTGTGCCGGTCGCATGGGACCCGACCCTGATCCGGCTGGCGGTGCTGTTCTGCGGGGCCTGGTTCATCGCCACGGCGCTGGCCGCCCATCTGCCGCGACTGCTGGAGCGTCTGGGGTTTGAGGCGACCACGGCCGCCGCCGTTGCCGGCCTGATGGGAACCGCCGCCATCGTGGTCCGGGCCGTCGACCTGTTCGTCTTTCACCGCGCCCATCCGGTCCTGACCGCGCGGCTGGCAACCCTGTGCCACCCGGTCGGTGCCATGGCGGCGCTGGTTCTGGGCACCCCCGCTGCCTTTGCCGTGGCGCTGGGACAGGGGATCGGCAACGGCCTGCTGTCTGTGGCCTCGGGCGTGCTGCCGCTGGTTCTGTGTGGACCCGACCGCTATGGCGAGCGACAGGCGCGGATGCTGATGCCCGCCCGCTTCGTTCAGGCGGCGGCGCCCGCCCTCTACGGGCTGGCTCTGGAACGGTCGGCGGCGCTCGCGCTGGTGCTGTCGACCGCCATCTGCGGCGTCATGTTCGCCATGACGTTTGGGCTCAAGCCCCGGTGAAATTGCCCGGGCGTTTTTCCAGCGCGGCGGCGACGCCCTCGGCGTGGTCGTCGGTCATATGGGCGAGCGCCTGCATGGCGGCCGTCATTTCAAGGATCTGATCGAAGCTGAGATCCCGCCCCTGACGCAGCAGCGCCTTGGTCATGCGCAGCGCCTGGGGCGGCTGGGCGGCGATCTCGCGGGCCAGCGTCAGGGCCTCGTCCATCAGGGTCGCGGCGGGCACCACCCGGTTGACCAGCCCCCACTCCAGCGCCGTGGCCGCATCGATGGAGCGCGCTGTGAACAGCAGTTCCGCCGCCCGGGCATAGCCGACATTGCGCGGCAACAGCCAGGTGCCGCCGTCGCCCGGCAGGATACCCAGCTTCAGAAAGGGCGCGCCAAAGCTGGCCGCGTCCGAGGCAATGCGGATGTCGCCCAGACCGGCGATGTCGCCGCCCAGCCCCATGGCCGGCCCGTTGACCGCCGTCACCAGTGGCACCTCGAGCTCATACAGGCTGCGCACGATCCGGTGCACGACCCGGCGATAGCGCTCGCGGATGGCGGTGCCGGGTCCTTCAAACATGTCGCGACGGTCGCGCATGGCCTTGAGGTCGCCCCCGGCCGAAAAGGCCCGCCCGGCCCCGGTCAGCACCACGACCCGCACCTCCGGGTCGGCATTGACCGCCTCGCAGGCGGTGGCGAAGGCCTCGCCATCTTCAAGATCGGGCAGGGCGTTCAGCCGCTCGGGCCGGTTCAGGGTCCAAATGACAATCGGCCCGTCGCGCCGCGTTTCGATCAGTCCGGTCATCCGCAACTCCCATAAGAAAAGGCCCCGGCCTTTTCAGGTCCGGGGCCTTCAGATGCAAGTCGTGATCACCCGAGGGCGATCAGCGCCGCTTCTTGATCGGATAGGGCACGAAGTTCGACGGGTGGCTGACCACGCGGTCGCCCGCCCCGTTCGTGTTCCGTGTGTCCACCAGAAGCCCGCCCCAGAGGGCAAAGGACATCATGGCATGCTGGAGGTTTTTCTCTTTCCTGTTCATGGTGGCGTCTCCTTTCGCAGAACGATGAAAAGAGACGCGTCGTGCTCACAGGGGCTTTCACCCTCTCAGTCGTTTCGCGTCGTTTACAGGAAACGACAGTTTTGTGACGGACGCAAGTTTTTTCGTCTGCTATCGGAGTATCTTTTCGACGTATGTCACATATGCGCACCCCCTCTGACGGCCCGCCCAGGCCCATCAAGACCCCTTGCACCAAGGTCTGCACGGTCGATGGCGCCTCGGGCCTGTGCCTCGGCTGCCTGCGCTCGCTGCAGGAAATCGCCGAATGGAGTCGTCTGGACGAGGCGACCCGCGAGGCCATTCTGGAGGATCTGCCCGGGCGGGTGGCGCGGCTCGATCCGGCGCTGCGGGGGCTGGTGCCGCGCTAACCATTTGTCAGCCATGACGCTTCACCGCATCCCAACGTCCTTGGCCTAGACCGGTCTATGGATTGCCGCAGAAGCGGCGCGTACATACGGGTGTCCGAGTGAGTATCGACATGTCCGGCAGTGTTTCCGGCAGTGCGGTTCTGGCCGCGGCCGTAGGGACTTCCCTTCTGGCCGCCTGGGGGTTTGGCGCCCTTTCCGATAAATCCGCCCATGCGGCGCCCCAACCGGCGGCAGTGGTCAGGCTGTCCGAGGCGGCCACCCCCATCCAGCGCGGCGCGGACGGGCACTACTGGGCTCGCGCCCGGGTCGAAGACCGGCCCGTCGCCCTGTTGGTCGATACCGGCGCGGCCGCCGTGGTCCTGCGTCCGGCCGACGCCCGGATTCTCGGACTGAACCCCGAATCTCTGGACTACAGCCAGTCGATCCGCACCGTCTCGGGCATGGCCCAGGCCGCGTCGGTGACCCTGTCCAGCGTGACCGTGGCGGGCGTCGAGGTCCGCGATGTCGCCGCCCTGGTGGTCCAGGCCGACCTGCCGCACTCGCTGCTGGGGATGAGCTTCCTTGGCCGTCTGTCCGGTTTCGAGGCCACGCCCGAGGGCCTGGTGCTCAAGCCCTAAAGCGCCTTGATCAGCACCGAGACCGCCGTCGCCATCAGATAGAGGGCGAACAGCCGCCGCAGCAGCCGCCGGTCCAGCCGGTGTGCCAGCCGCGCCCCGAAGGGCGCGACGAAGGCCGTCAGCCCTCCGATCACGAGGGCGGCCGGCACATTGACATAGCCCAGCGACAGCGGCGGGCGTCCCTCGGCCGACCAGCCGAACACGACAAATCCGACGGTCGCGGCCGCGCCGATGGCCATGCCAAAGCCCGAGGCGGTGGCCACCGCCTGATGGATGGGGCGTCCGCAGAGGGTCATCATCAACCCGCCGAAGCTGCCGCCGCCGATGCCCATCATGGCGGACAGCCCGCCGATGGCCGTGCCCCAGCCCCGCCGGGCCCAGCCCGTCGGCACATCCCGGGCAAGCGTGAAGCGCTCGGGCATCAGGCCCAGCTGGGCGGCGATGGCCCCCAGAAAGATCGCATAGATCCAGGCCAGCCCTTGCATGGACACCAGCCCGGCCAGAAACGCCCCGACCAGAGCTCCGCCGCCGACCCAGGGCGTCCAGGTCTTCAGCACACTCTCATCGACGGCCCCGTGCGCCCGGTGCGCCGTCAGGGACCGCCAGGAGGTCAGCACAATGCTGAGCAGGGAACTGCCGATCGCCACATGCAGATTGGCCTCGCCGCCCAGTCCCAGCAGGGCAAAGGCCCAGAACAGCACCGGCACGATCACCGTGCCACCACCCACGCCGAACAGGCCCGCGATCAGCCCGGCGAACACCCCGGCTGCAGCCAGCCCGGCGATCAGGCTGACGATCTCGAGGGGGGCAAGGTCCACTAGGCGGCAGGCTCGAGCCGCGCGGCGGCGCGGGCCTCGGCCTCGAGCACAGCCTCCAGCGCCCGGTCCAGAACCTCCAGACCGGCGCCGGGCTGGATGCTGTCGACCGTCAGGATCCGCCGCCAGCTGCGCGCACCCGGCCGGCCGTGCATCAGGCCCAGCATGTGACGCGCCATGGCCGGCAGAGGCACGCCCTCCTCCAGACGCGCGGCCATATAGGGGCGATAGGCCTCAAGCGCGACCTCGACCGGACGCGCCTCGCCCTCGCCGAAGATCAGCGGGTCGACCCGGCCGAGCCCTGCCGGCTCATGATAGGCGGTGCGGCCCAGCATGACCCCGTCCAGCGCCACGCCCTCGACCGGCTCCAACAGGTCGCGGGCCGCCTCGACCGAGGGCACGCCGCCGTTCAGCACCACGGTCAGTTCGGGCCGCTCGCGCTTCAGCCGCCGGACGAGGTCATAGTCCAGCGGCGGAATGTCCCGGTTCTCCTTGGGCGACAGCCCCTTCAGCCAGGCCATGCGGGCATGGACGATGAAATGATCGACCCCGGCGGTGACGCAGGCCTCGACCAGGGCGAACAGGGCCTGCTCCGGGATCTGATCATCGACGCCGATCCGGCATTTGACCGTCACCGGCACCGGCACGGCCTCGGCCATCGCGCGCATACAGTCGGCGACCAGCGCCGGCTCGCGCATCAGACAGGCCCCGAACCGGCCGGACTGAACCCGGTCGGACGGACAGCCGACGTTGAGATTGACCTCGTCATAGCCGAACGGCATCGCGACCCGCGCAGCCTCGGCCAGCTTTTCAGGGTCCGATCCACCCAGCTGAAGGGCTACCGGCCCCACGTCGAGGTCATGCTGCAGCAGGCGCGTCCGGTCGCCATGGATCACCGCATCGGCGGTCACCATTTCGGTATAGAGCATGGCCCGGCGGGTCAGGGACCGGTGGAAGGCCCGGCAGTGCCGGTCCGTCCAGTCCATCATCGGGGCGACGCTCAGCCTGTGGGCGGGCAAGGTCATGGCCGGGCCGGATACACCAAAAGCTCGCCGACAGGAATTCGGCCGTTGAAGCCGGACGCTCCGCCTCTTTGTCGCCTTGTCGGCGCCGCCGCGGGGTCGCAGGTTCGGCACGACGGCGAGGCCCCCGGGCCCGTACGGCGGCAAACCGGCGCGGATTTCGTCCCAACCCCGCCTTAGTTGCATCGCGCAAAAAGAGCCGCTACCTTTGTGATCGAGACCACTAGTCTTTGTTTTTCAATGACTTTGGTGACCCGGTATTCGGAACCGGATCCGGGTTTCACCCGTTTTGACAGTCTATCCAACCTCCCCGGAAGGAGCTTTTCCATGCGTATCCCTCTTTTTGCTGCCGTTTCCGCCGTGGCCCTGATGGCCGGTTCGGTCCAGGCCGCTCCTGCCACCGTCACCCCGGCCGTCGCCGTGGCCCAGGACCCTGGCTACTCCGATGACGAGCTGAAGAAGTTCGGCACGGCCATGGAGCAGCTGGCCGGCATTTCCGCCCAGATTCAGGGCGGCACCCCGACCGCCGAGCAGCAGGCCGAAATGGCCGGCATCGTCGAGAACTCGGGCCTGACCATCGACCGCTTCAACGCCATCTCGCAGTCCGTCAGCGCCGATCCCGTGCTGCAGGCCCGGATGGCCGTGGTCATGACGCCGCCGTCGCCGGAAGGCTCGGTCGCCGCCTCGGTCACCGATCAGGAAGTGGAGCAGTTCTCCTCGGCCATGGGCCGGATCCAGGAGATCGCCGCCGGCGTCCAGGGCGGCACCCCGACCGCCGAGCAGCAGGCTGAAATGGCCGCTGTGGTGGAAGGCTCGGGCCTGACCATCGACCGCTTCAACGCGATCTCGACCGCCGTCAGCCAGGATCAGGCGCTGCAGGCCCGGATGCTGCTGGCCGACGCCAACCGCGCGGCCGGCATGTCGGGCGGCCAATAAGCCCCGCGACAGCTGATCTGAAGAAGACGGCGGTTCCTTACGGAGCCGCCGTTTTTTCGTCGGCCTCGACCGCGTCCTCGTTCAGCAGACGCCCTTCGCGGCGCGGCTTGATATAGGGCGCCGGCTGCGGCGTCGGCATATTGCCCCGCATCAGGGCCCGCCCGGCCTGCAGACCGCCCGACAGCTGCAGCGTCAGCCGCTCGTCGTCGCGGCGGCGGACATCCTCGATGGTTTCGCGCGCCTCGATGTCGGAAGCGCCCAGCGCCTTCAGCACCTGCTCGCCGAACGCCAGCGCCGACTCGAACGTCTCGCGGATCTGATAGTCGACCCCCGCCTCGATCAACCGCATCGAATGGCCCCGGTCATAGGCGCGCACGAACAATTTGGTCAGCGGAAATTCCGAGCGGATCAGCTCGACGATGTGGTCGGCCTGTTCCGGCTTGTCGATACAGACCAGCACCGCCTCGGCCTTGTCGACGCCCGAGGCCCGCAGCACGTCCAGCCGGGTGCCGTCGCCGTAATAGACCTTGAAGCCGAACTGGCCCGCCGCCTGGATCATTTCGACGTCGTTCTCGATGATCGACACATCGACGTCGCGCGCCAGCAGCGGCTGGGATACCACCTGGGCGAAGCGGCCAAAGCCGATGATCAGCACCTGTTCGCGCAGGTTCTCGGCCATCTCGACGCCATCCATGGCGGCCGGGTCCTGCGTCTCCTTCGGCATGAAGCGGCCCAGCAGCATTGTGGTGACCGGCGTCAGCACCATCGACAGGATGACGATGGCCGTCAGCGCTGCACTGATCCGGGCGTCGAACAGGCCGACCGTGCCCGCCGCCGCATAGAGGACAAAGGCGAACTCGCCGCCCTGCGCGAACAACACGGCGCGCTCGACCGCCTCGCGCTCCCGCGCCTTGAACAGCCGCGCCACGCCATAGATGGCCACCGCCTTGACCGCCATGAAGGCGATCACCCCGCCGACCACCAGCTGCCAGTCGGCAACCACCACCCCGATGTCCAGTGCCATGCCGACGCTGAGGAAGAACAGGCCCAGCAGGATGGCGCGGAACGGCTCGACATCGGCCTCCAGCTGGTGGCGGAAGGTCGATTCCGACAGCAGCACCCCGGCCAGGAACGCCCCCATGGCCATCGACAGCCCGCCCATGTCCATGACCCAGGCCGCGCCGACCACCACAAGCAGGGCCGCGGCCGTCATCACCTCGCGTCCGCCATACCGGGCCAGGATGCGGAACACCGGGTTCATGACGAAGCGCCCGGCCACCATCACCGCCGTGATCGCCGCCAGCGCCAGACCGACCGTCTGCCACAGCGGCGGGCCCTGGACCGTATTGACCCCCGTGACCGTGGCCAGCACCGCCACCACCGCCAGCAGGGGCACGATGGCGAGGTCTTCCAGCAACAGGATCGACACCGCCCGCTGGCCCGACGGCGCGCCCATCTCGCCGCGTTCCTCCAGCATCTGCATGATCACGGCGGTCGAGCTGAGGACAAATCCCATGGCCCCGACAAAGGCGACCGCCGGCGACAGGCCCAGCGCCAGACCGGTCAGGGTCAACAACAGGCCGCAGACTGCCACCTGGGCCGCGCCGAGGCCGAAGATCTCTTTGCGCAACGACCACAATCGCGTCGGCCGCATCTCCAGCCCGATGATGAACAGGAAGATCACCACGCCGAATTCGGCGACGTGCAGAATGGTCTCGGGCTCGGAAAACAGGCCCAGCCCGAACGGCCCTATCGCCAGACCGGCGGCCAGATAGCCCAGCACCGAGCCCAGCCCCAGCCTGCGAAAGATCGGCACCGCCAGAACGCCGGCCCCCAGCAGCGCCGCCGCATGCCCCAGCCCCAGTCCGCCCGCATCCGCCATGGCCGCCTCCCCCTGATCGAAGCTGACTCCCTAGCAGAGGTTGGCGAGGCCGTCACAATCTGGCCCCATAACCCACGGCTGAATGCACGCCTCGACCTTGGAGGGTGTCGCCATGAACCGCATAAAGCCGAACCGCATCGCCGCTGTTGCCGTCAGTGGATCCCTGATCCTGTCGCTGTCCGGCCCGCCTGCAATCGCTGTCCCTTCACAGGATCGCGTGGTCGACGGAGAGCCCACCGCCGCAGCCTGCGCACCCTTCGGCTTCGGTCCGCCGCCCCGATCCGAGCGGGGCTATGTCACAGCCCCGCCGCCTCCCCCTCCGCCGCCCATGCCTCGACCGCCCGTCGTTGGTGAGGCCGCCACCGTAGACGACATCGTCGTCAGCGGGTCGCGTATTCGGGGCAATGTCACCAACGCTCCGACTCCCCTCGTTCAGGTCGAGCGCGAGGCGCTGCTGGCCTCGGGGCAGACGGGAACTGTAGATTACCTCGCGACCGTCCCCGCGCTCTCAAACTCCTTGGTGCCCGGTTCGCCGGTCACACCGCCCTCGACCGAACGCTACCCCGACGCGACGCCCAATCCGGTCAAGCGGACCGCCGACGAGCCGGTCTCGACCTTCTCCATCGATGTCGACACCGCCGCCTATTCCAATGTCCGACGCTTCCTCGGCGACGGTCAGCGGCCGCCGCGCGACGCCGTCCGGGTCGAGGAGATGGTCAATTATTTCGACTATGACCTGCCGGCCCCGGCCTCGAGGGCGCAGCCCTTTGCCGTCACCACCAGCGTGGTCGACTCGCCCTGGAGCCCGGGCCGCAAGATCGTCCATGTGGCACTTCAGGGCTATGAACTGCCGGCCAACCAGCGCCTGCCGCTGAACCTGACCTTCATGGTCGATGTGTCCGGCTCGATGCAGAGCCCCGACAAGCTGGGGCTGGCCCAGCGCACCATGAACCTGATCATCGACCGCATGCGGCCGCAGGATTCCATCGCCGTCACCACCTATGCCTCGGGCGCGCAGGTGCTGCTGACGCCGACGCCCGGCACCGAAAAGCTCAAGCTGCGCTGCGCCGTGGCCTACCTGTCCGCCGGCGGCTCGACCGCCGGGGCGGCGGGCATGGTCAATGCCTATGACCAGGCCGAGGCCGCCTTTGGCGCGGACAAGATCAACCGCATCCTGATGTTCACCGACGGCGACTTCAACGTCGGGGTCACCGAGGACAAGCGGCTGGAGGACTATGTCGCCGAAAAGCGCGAAACCGGCATCTATCTGTCGGTCTATGGCTTCGGGCGCGGCAACTATCAGGACGCCCGCATGCAGGCCATTGCCCAGGCCGGCAACGGCACGGCCGCCTATGTCGATGATCTGGACGAGGCCCGCCGCCTGTTCGGTCCGGCCTTTGACCGGGGCGCCTTTCCCATTGCCGACGACGTCAAGATCCAGGTCGAGTTCAACCCGGCCCGGGTCAGCGAATACCGGCTGATCGGCTATGAGACGCGGATGCTGTCCGAGGCCGACTTCTCCAACGACCGCATCGATGCGGGCGAGGTCGGATCGGGGGCGGCGGTCGTCGCCCTCTATGAGATCACCCCCGTGGGCGGACCCAGCCAGCTGCCGGATCGTCGCTACGAACAGACCACCGCCCCGAGCGGCGATCCGACTGGCGAATGGGCCTTTGTGCAGGTGCGGTTCAAGCCGCCGGGCGGCGACACCTCGCAACTGATGCAGCATCCGGTGACGGGCGAGGACGCCCGGCCGGGCACCGAGGTCCGCTGGGCCCTGGCCGTTGCCGGCGCCGCCCAGCTGCTGCGCGGCGACCCCTGGCTGGCCCCCGACTATGGCTGGGATCAGGTGATCGACCTGGCCCAGGGCGCGCGCGGCGAGGATCCGTGGGGCCAGCGGGCCGAGTTCGTCAACCTGTCCCGCGCCGCCTCGGAACTGGGCCCGGTGCGGGCGCCCTGACCGGGCGGCCGGAGCCTGCTATCCTGCCGGGCGTTGTCCGCTTGCACGGCCACCGATTGCTGGAGGATTGCCCATGCCTGACATGATGTCCGCCCTGCCGGTCTCCGGCATTATGGAGACCTGGGTCCTGCCGGTGCTGCTGGCGCTGGGGCTGGCGGCGGCCTCGGGGCTGCGCATCTTTGTGCCGCTGTTCATGGCGGCGCTGGCGGCAAAGTTCCAGCTGTTCGGCATCGAGCTGAACGACGGCATGCTGTGGATGACGTCCAACACCGCCATCGCCGCCCTGGGTCTGGCGACCATCATCGAGATCGTCTCGGACAAGGTGCCGGTGCTCGACAACGCCCTTCACGCGGTCGGCCTGATCGCGCGGCCGGTCGCAGGCGCCATGGTGGCCGGGTCGATGTTCGTGGGCCTCGACCCGACCGCCGCCGCCATTGCCGGCATCATCGTCGGCGCCCCGACGGCCCTGGCCTTTGGCGCGGCCCAGGGCGGCACGCGGGCCGCCTCGACCCTGTCCACCGCCGGCATGGCCAATCCCCTGCTCAGCGTCGTCGACGATGTGGTGAGCGTCGGCACGGTGCTGATCGCCTTCCTCATGCCGCTGCTGATCCCGGTCGTGGTGCTGATCGGCTTCCTGGTGCTGCGGTCGGTCTACCGGCACTGGCGCAAGGGCAATGCCCCCACCGCCCTGCCCACCCTGTCGGCTAGACGTCGAACCTGACGCCCTGGGCCAGCGGCAGGCTGGCAGAGAAATTCACCGTCTGGGTCTGGCGCCGCATATAGGCCTTCCACGCGTCCGAGCCGCTCTCGCGCCCGCCGCCGGTGTCCTTTTCACCGCCGAAGGCCCCGCCGATCTCGGCGCCGGACGGGCCGATGTTCACATTGGCGATGCCGCAGTCCGAGCCCCAGGCCGACAGAAAGGTCTCGGCCTCACGCAGCCGGTCGGTGAAGATGCAGCTGGACAGCCCCTGCGGCACGGCATTCTGCAGGGCGATCGCCTGATCCAGATCGCGCCAGGTCATGACGTACAGGATGGGGCCAAAGGTCTCGTGCCGGACGATGGTGCTCTGCTCCGGCATGCGCACGATGGCGGGCCGGACATAGGCGCCGGCCCGGTCCAGCCGCTGGCCGCCGGTGACCACCTCGCCGCCCTCGGCCACGGCCTGTTTCAGCGCTGCCCCGACCGCGTCCGCCGCCGCCTCGTCGATCAGCGGCCCGACCAGCGTGCCCGCCTCGCGCGGATCGCCGACCGGCAGGGTCTCATAGGCCGCCTTCAGCCGGGCGATCAGCCCCTCGGCCACATCCTCATGCACCAGCAGACGGCGCAGCGAGGTACAGCGCTGGCCACAGGTGCCGACGGCGGAGAAGGCGATGGCGCGCACGGCCAGATCGAGGTCGGCGGTTTCGGTCAGGATCATCGCGTTGTTGCCGCCCAGCTCGAGCAGGGAGCGGCCCAGCCGCCCGGCCACATCGACCGCCACCGCCTTGCCCATCCGGGTCGACCCGGTGGCCGACACCAGCGGAATGCGCGGATCGCGGGCCAGGGTCTGACCCACGTCCGCTCCGCCGACCAGCACCTGATTGAGGCCCCCGGGCGCATCCTCACCGAACCGGGCCACGGCGCGCTCGAACACGGCCTGTACCGCCAGCGCCACCAGCGATGTCTTGTCCGACGGCTTCCAGATCACCGGATCGCCGCACACCAGCGCCAGCGCCGCATTCCACGCCCAGACGGCCACCGGAAAGTTGAAGGCCGTGATCACCGCCACCGGGCCCAGCGGCTGCCAGGTCTCGCGCATATGGTGGCCGGGGCGTTCGCTTGGCAGGGTCAGGCCGTACAGCTGGCGCGACAGGCCGACAGCGAAGTCGCAGACATCGATCATCTCCTGCACCTCGCCGAGGCCCTCGGAGGTGACCTTGCCGGCCTCCAGCGTCACCAGCCGGGCCAGATCGTCCTTGGCCCCGCGCAACTCCTCGCCCAACAGCCGCACCAGCTCACCCCGGCGCGGCGCCGGCACCTGCCGCCAGGCGGCAAAGGCCTCCGTCGCCCTGGCAATGGCGGCTTCGACCGCATCCGGTGTCGCCGCAGCGAGAGCCCCCGCCTGCGACCCGTCAACCGGCGAGCGCGCCGTCACACCCGTGTCAGCCCACTCAGTCTGCACGCCCAGTCGCGTCAGGGTGTCCCGCAGGTCGTTCGCCGCCGATGTCATGATGTGCCTCTCCAGCCGTTCGGGGACCGCTTAGCCCGAATCCCGGTGGCATTCACCCTTGCTTCACCCCGTTTCCCAACCGGGCGCTAACACCCGCGCCCGATACTGCAGGCACCGAAGGAGGGTCTGATGGCGCGCGCGCAGTTCCAGAAGGGTGAAAAGGTCTGGGTCGAGTGCGTCGGCGTCTGGGCCCGTATCGAACAGGTCCAGCCCGTCTGGGCCAAGGGCTTCGACGAGCCTGTGCGCGTCACCTATGACGTGGGGCTGGGTCGCGAATTCCTGGCCCAGGAACTGGCGGTGCCGGTCGAGGATCCGGCAGCCGTGTCCGGGGGCGATGCGCGCTGGCGCCTGCTGCGGGCCCGCAACAAATGGCAGACCGCCGACGACTGTCCGCACCATCCGTTTCCCGGCACCTATCCGGTCGTGGTCACCGATCCCCAGGACTGGGGCGGCTGGCGCGTTCCGGGGGCCGAATATGACCGCGATCCCGAGCGGATCGAATATCAGGCCCGGCTGATCGCCACGGCGCCGCATCTGCTGGCGCTGGCCCGGTCCATGATCGAGGCCGTGGCCGATGTGCCCGACGATGCCCCGCCTGAAATGCGCCGGCTGGCCGATGCCGCCCGCGACCTCGTACGCGATGTGACCGAAGTCACCACGATCGCCCCGGTCACGGAACAGGCGACGACCCGCATGTCCAGCCGGTCTGAACCCCTGTCCGACGCGCCCACCGAGTCCCGCGCGACACAGGCGGCCTGACACCGGTATTCGGCACCTCGACACCGGAAGGCGACGCAGCCTAGATTCCCTGTTCGAGGAGAGTTCGGGCCGGGAGAAGACGCTTGCGCGCCACAGAGCGACGCATCAATCCCACGGGGCGCCGCAAGGCCGACCGGGGTCGCGCCTCACCCGCATGGGTGCGGGTGCTGATCCTTGTCGTGGCCCTGGGCGTGGCCAGCTATGTCCTGCTGTTCGGTCGGGAAATGGCCCAGCCGGTCCGCGACTCCGACCAGTTGCGCGATCAGGCCATGGTGGCCGAGGCGGGCCGGCTGGCCTCAGACACCCTGCTGCGCATCCGTACCGCCGAACTGGCCCTGGCCGGCGCGAGCGGCGACCTGCCGGGCGACATGGCCGTGGCCTTTCTCAATTCAGCGGGTCGGGTCGAGATCGCGCGGGGCGCCCCGATCGCCGACTTTCGGCCCCTCCCCGCCCGTGACGCGGCACCGGTCGCCGATCCGGACGGACGCGCCCTGCTGATCCGGCGCACGACCGCCGACGGGCGCGACGCCGTCGCCCGCATTCCCCTGCCGCCCGCTGCCGTCGCCCCCGAGAACGGGGTGCTGGCCCTGCGGGTCGGCCGGTCGGTCATCGGCGCGGGGACAGCATCTGCGGACCGGACCTCGCTCTGGATGGGACTGACCGGGGCGGTGCCCGAGGCCGACGGACGCATTCACGCCGTCATGCCCGAGGAGGGCCCCAGCTTCCGCCGTGTGGCCGTGCCGGTCGGCGACACCGGCCTCATGGTCGTCGGGGCGCGCCCGGATGCGGTCGGCGCCACCGCCCTGCTCGACGACGCCTGGGTGCTGATGGCGCCGCTGCTGGTCGGTGTGCTGGTGCTGCTGGCGGTGTTGCTGCAGCAGGCCCGCTCCGCCCGCGCCGGGCGCGAATGGGCCGAGACCGAACGCCGCTTCCGCATCGCGGTCGAGGGCGCGCGGTGCGGCGTCTGGGAATGGGACCTCGAGCGCGAGGAGGTGATCCTGTCCGACTATATGGCCGTCATGATGGGCGTGGAGCAGGCGGGGCCGATCCCGGCTGCTGCCTTCATCGAGCGGGTCCACCCGGAGTATCGCGACGCCCTCGTGCATGCCCTGCGCCAGGCCGAGACCTTCGGGGCCTTCGAGGCCAGCTTCCCCGTGCCGGACACGAACGGGCGCCCACGCTGGATCGACGCCCGGGGCCAGTCCCGCGGCGCGCGCGGCGAGACCGGCTATTCAGCCATTCTGGGCGTGGCGCTGGACATCACCGAGGAGCGCCGCGCCAAGGCCCAGGCCCAGTCCGCCGAAAGCCGCCTGCGCGACGGCATCGAAAGCGTCTCGGACGCCTTTGTCCTGTTCGACCGTCACGACCGGCTGATCCTGTGGAACCAGGCCTTTGTCGACACCTTCGGCTTCGAGCCCGGCAGGGTCCGCCGCGGCGCGAAGAAGGACGACCTGAACCGCATCGCCGCCCTCGCCATCCGGGCCGAGCATCCGGCCGCAGGCGGCCGCAGCGGGGCCCGCGAGGTCGAGCTGAATGACGGGCGCTGGCTGCAGCTGGTCGAGCGGTTCACGGCGGACCACGGCACCGTCGTCACCGCCGCCGAGATCACCGCCATCAAGCGTCAGGAGGCCGAGCGCCAGCGGGCCGCCGACTCGCTGCGCGCCATGGTGGAAAAGCTGGAAGCCAGTCAGGAGAAGCTCAGCCAGCTGGCCCGCAAATATGAGATCGCCATGACCCGGGCCGAGGCCGCCAACCAGGCCAAGTCCGAATTCCTGGCCAATATGAGCCACGAGCTGCGCACCCCCCTGAACGCCATCAATGGCTTCTCGGAAATCATGACGGCCGAGATGTTCGGCCCGCTGGGCGACCCCCGCTACAAGGGATATTCCGCCGACATCCTGAAGTCGGGCCAGCATTTGCTGAGCCTGATCAACGACATCCTCGACATGGCCAAGATCGAGTCGGGCAAGATGACCCTCTATTACGAGGCGGTCTCGGTGCACGATATCTGCGAGGACGCGGCCCGGCTGATGCGCGGCAAGGTCGAGGAGGCCGGCCTGACCCTGACGCTGGACGCCCCCGACACCCTGCCCGAGATGCAGGCTGACCATCGCGGCCTGAAGCAGGTCATGCTGAACCTGATCTCGAACGCCGTGAAGTTCACGCCCGAGGGGGGCCATATCCGGGTCGAGGCCCGCCAGACCGACGCCGGCCTGATCCAGATCGCGGTCACCGACACCGGCATCGGCATCGCGGCCGAGGATGTGGCGCGGCTGGCGCGGCCCTTCGAACAGGTCGAGGGTCAGCATTCCAAGACCACCCAGGGCACGGGCCTCGGCCTGGCCCTGACCAAGTCCTTGATCGAACTGCACGGCGGCGAACTGTGGATCGACAGCGAGCCCGGCCAGGGCACGACCGTCGCCTTCACCCTGCCGCTGGTGCCGCCCGCCCAGGCCCGCACCCAGACCGAGGCCGGTGGCCAGCGCGAAGCGGCCTGACCCTAGTCAGCGGGAGGCGGGCCGCCCCGCTCGCCGCGATCGCCCCGATCCCGACCGCCGCGACCCCGGCCCCGGGGACCATGGCGGGACAGCAAGGGCGCCACGGCCGCTCGCTCCTCGGCCGTCAGGGTGGCCAGCAGGGCCGTGGTGTCGTCCTCGATCCGGGCCCGGCCGCGCAGTTCCGCCTCGCGCGAGGTGGCCAGCAGGGCCCGCACGGCCTCGCCGTCATAAGGGGTTTCCATCGCCCGGCTGAGCGCCGCCGTGCGCGCCGTGCGCGACTCCTCGAAATCGGGGCGGGCCGACAGGGCCGACTCCCGCAGCGCGGTCTTCACCCGCGCCTGGGTATCGGGCGACAGGGCCCCGACCGCCTGCCAGGGACTGCCACCGCTGCGGCCCGGTCGGCGCTGATCCTCGACCCGGCTCTCGATCCGGTTCAGCGACACGGCCATGGTGGCCACGGCCGCCAGGGCGAACACATTGATCACGGCCAGAACGATCAGGCCGATCTTCATCGCACGCGCGCTCATCCCAGCACCTCCGTATCGTCGATCCCGCTCAGGGTCGCCTGATAGAGCACGGCATCTGCCTGCACATCGGCGGTCAACCGGTCGGTCAGGGTCACGCCAAACATCACGCCCGCGCAGGCCGCCGCCATCAGCCCGGCCCCCGACGCCAGCCGGAACAGATCCAGCCTGAAGCTCGGCAAGCGGAACTGCCAGCCACGCGGTGCAGGGGTCAACGCCGCCTCGGCCCCCTTCAACGCCCGGGCAAAGGCCGCCGCATCCGGCAAGGGCGCCGGATGGCCCGCCAGCCCGACGTCCAGCGCCCGCGCCTCGGCCAAGATCGCTTGCGCCGCCTGACCGGCCTGATCGGCCCAGGCCAGGGCCGCGTCACGCTCGGCCGCGGGCCAGCGCGCCGGATCGGCCCCATAGGCCTCGACGATCGCCTGAAAGCGTTCGGCCTTCATCATCTCTCTCCTTCAGAGGCCGGATTGAGGTCGGACAATGCCGACCGCAACGCCCGCCGTCCTCGCGACAGCAGGCTTTCCAGAGCCTCGATACTCACACCCATGATCCCGGCGGCTTCGATATTGCCGAGCTCCTGATAATGACACAGCACCACGGCCTCGCGCTGCCGCTCGGGCAGGGTCCGCAGGGCCGCATCGACCCTCAGCCCCACGTCCCGCGCCATCAGGCCGCGATCCGGGGCCGCCCCGTCGTCCACCTGTTCGGGCACGGCGTCGGTGGCAATCTCGCGCCGCCGACGCAGGCGGTCGTAGCAGAGGTTCATGGCCACCCGGTGCAGCCAGGTATCGAATTTCGCCTTGCCGGGTTTCCAGCGCGGGGCCTGTTTCCACGCCCTCAGCAGGGTTTCCTGCGCCACGTCCTCGGCCTCGACCGGGTCGCCCAGCAGTCGTCCCGCCAGCGCCATCATGCGCGGCAATTTCGCGGAAACCAGCGCCTGGATGGCCACCGGGTCGCCCCGGGCCACCCGGGCCACCAGTTCCTGATCGGGGTCGGCGATCACGGGCAAACGGTTGTCCTGTCTCGCAAAAGACTGAGGGCCGTCGATCCCGGATCGCCTCG